>JBJTUB010000343.1:0-1824 GCA_046080465.1 Vampirovibrionales bacterium
TTCGAAGTGTTAAGGCAAGCGGTGTGTGACTGTAGTATTATACAATTTGAAGAAGGCCATTGGGTTTCACCTATTTGCCGAGAGCAACGCCCCCGACAAACTCTCCCTTCCAAGCTTTTATCTTAGCACCTATGGGGCTAATGCCCCATTGCCCCCGAAAAAGAAACTGTTTCTTACGCTATTTAAACTGAGAGTTGGTATAAGTGTTTTTTTCTTTTTTTCTTTTTTTCTTTTTTTCTTAATAAGGTAGGCTCCAATGCCCCATTTTTCGGCCTGCTTTTGCCACCTGTTTACCGTACAAATGCAAGCGTGCTAAAGGATGAGCCAGTTGAAAATGGGCAAACTGTCGTTGGGCTTCTGCATCGCCGTTTTGCCAGCAATCGCCGTAAATGTTAATAAGCTGTGTGGGGGTATGGGGGTGCAAGGCTTCGGGCGGAGGCATGGGAAGATCTAACAAACATCGCAAGGCTAGCTCGTACTGACACATAGGCGTGGCTTCGATGGTTAAATGCCCTGAATTATGAGGCCGTGGGGCCAATTCATTCACCCATAACTCGCCCTCGGGGGTTTCAAACAATTCCACACATAGCAAGCCTTCTAAGCCCAAGCCTTCGGCCAAACGTGTGGCCAAAGCCGTGGCCTGAGGCGTTAAATCGGCTTGCCGTGTTGTGGGGGCGTGCGTGTTAGATAAAGAGCAGCAACGCACGGGCAACCACGACGCCACTAAACGCTGATGTTGATGCTCGTTTTCAATCAACGGAAAGTGTGTCACTTGCCCTTGAAGGTTGCGAGCCACCAACAGGGATAATTCTCGAACAAACGGAACAAAGGCCTCCAGCACCAACGGAGGCAAGGCGTCAGAAGAGCCAGCAGCAGAGGGCGAATACGCCGCTCCTACTTGTTGCCACGCCTGTTGACGCTCGTCACACGTGGCATCGGTTGCCAGTACCACTTGCCCTTTGCCATCGTACCCCCCAAGGCTGGTTTTTAGCACGCTACGGTCATGCCCCTGTTGGTGCAACTGTGCCAAGGCGGTCTCCAAATCGCTAGGGGTGGTTATTTCAAACCACGTGGGCATGGCCACGCCCAACTGCCGTAGGTAGCGACGTTCTAACACACGGTGTTGTGCCAAGGCCAGCACCGTGGCGTGCGGACGAACCTTTAGTCCAGCAGCCTCTAGGTGTTCCAATAAGGTATACGGTAGATTCTCAAACTCTAACGTGGCATGGGTGCAACAGCAACTTACCTGCTGTAACGCATCCGTATCGTGGTAAGGAGCCACCACGGCAATATCCGCCACGCTTAAGGCAGGAGCCTCTGGCGTATCGCTCCAGACGCACACGGTATGCCCTAGACGCTTGGCCGTCATGGCTAGATAGCGTCCGAGTTGTCCGCCGCCTAAAATAGCCAGTGTCGTACTGGAAACCGCCACACCTTGGGGCTGTCGCACGGAAGAGACAACAGGAGGGGCTTGTGTTAGAGAAGGGGTTATCATCATCATCATGGTAATATTTTAACACACCCACCCTAGCACTTCTATGACAACACAACGACACTCTATTTTAGATAGGAGCTGTTTGCAAAAGCCCATTCGGGCATGCAATGAAGGGTTGAAAGCTGGGGGCGTTCGCCCTCACAATGAAGCACCGAACGCTAGAAGCGTAAAGAGCTAAAAATGGGGTTTATAGGGGCGAAGCCCCATATGTGCTAAGATAGTATTTGTGGTAAGCTCTAGCTGTGTTTCCTGTTCAGTAATAAGGCTAGAGTTTATGCAGAATGCAAGTAAATGGGATCGTATTTTAAGTATCCTCCCTCAAAATATGG
>JBJTUB010000344.1:0-6437 GCA_046080465.1 Vampirovibrionales bacterium
GTCCACCCGTTCCCATTCCGAACACGGCCGTAAAGACAGAGAACAGCGACAATACTTAGACCGTGAGGTTTTGGGAAGATAGCGTTTGCCAAGGTTAATATTAAAAGACCTTCCCCTCTTAGAAACTCTCTAAGAGGGGAACGTCTTTTCTTGCGAATCTTTTTAAGGAAGCTGATTAAGAATAGGGTTACTGCTACGTTCTAGCCATTGCAAGTTTTTGTAACTACCTGGGTTTTCTAGGTTACCTTTTGCATCGATACTGAAAAAGTTTTTCTTATTAGGTATTCCGCCAAAGCCAGGCATAAAACCTACGGCAGGAATGTAATCAAAGAGTGAGGGTTTATGCGTCCATTCTAACGGTAAGCGTTGCCCCCCAACATAGGGTACAGGCACATAGCCGAACCCACGTCTCAGATTCCATTGGCTCCATTTTGGCAACACTGTAGTTGCATCTTGAAGAATACTGCCTGTAATGGTCATCTCACTTTTGCCAGTAAGCATACTTAATTGACCATTGAGCCACAAATCTAAATTCTGCCCATCGGTAATGGTACTTTTTGTCAGTAGGTTGCCATCCAAAAACGTGGCATCGCCCCACATATTTCCTTTGTACACTAGCTGAGAGGTGGGAGACAAGACGGCATAGAGATTGGCAATATTAAGCCCTAAAGCACCGCCACGCCATAAGTTACTCAGTGTCAATAATCGTTCTACGGTACTTAATGCAGGAATACGACCCTCTTCAATCACAAAGTGGGCATCCCCATTGGTGTGTTTAATTTGTTCTTCTTGAGAGTCGCCCCAAGTACTAACCGAAACCTTCCCCGTGAGATCGCCAAAAATTTGGTTGGGGCTATTGAGTAACGTGGTGGCCAACGCATTAACTTTTACTTTTTGGGCTTCCATTTCAATGGTGATTCGGTTGTCTTGTTGCGGACTCAGCCAAATATTGGCCTTTAATTTTCCGCCTGCCACATCACAGCTCATAGGAGACAGATCCATGAATTGGTGACTAAATAGCTCTAACCCACCCACGTAATGATTGAGTAAAATGTTTTGAAAAACCACTTGCTCAAAGTTTAAAACCCCATTATGGAACTCAAACGGTAACAGGCTTTGTTTGCTGGGTAGCCAACTGAGAGAAGGGGGTAGCCCCGCTTGAACGATTTGTTGTACAGGCTGGCTTCGTTCATGGAGCCACTGTTGTAGCCCATCAACATACAAACGATTACCACTCACAAAGACGGGCGAAAAGGCAATTGGCAGTGCCTGAGGCAACGTTGCCGTAGCTTGAATTTGTACATCGCTTCCCGCTGCGGTAAATTGAGGAACCGACAACCGAAGTTGGTTCACTTTGCCTGCGACAAGGGCATCGGTATCGAGTTGGGCATCGAGCTTTTCAATACTGAGAAACTCGGAGGTGGCATCTTTTAAACGAATATGAAGATTCGGTGGCTCAAAGGCTTGGCTCCAATGAAGGTCGGCATCCAACACCCCAGAGTTAAACCAAGGCTGAGTCGGTTTATCTTGTTCGGTTGTCCACTCTCCTAGCCCGAGCTGTTGTAGCTTAAAGGGTTCGGCTGGCTTGATAGATACCCGATGGCTCCAAAGCCACTGCGGGGCATTGGGTGCATCAAGGCTAGCACTCACTAACCACGGCGTGGGATGTTCTAGCACCCGAACCTCTGCGTTGGTGAGGGTTAACGGCTTGCCCCACACTTTGGTGAGAGGAAGACTTAAACGGCCAAGGGTTTGTTGGTGGTTCGTTTCAAGCGTAGCTTCTACCACGGTTTGGTTAGCTTGTTGACGAAGGGGGTGGGCTGGATGAAACGTGCCTGAAGAACGTATGTTAACACGGCCTTGAATAGGATAGTGCGTCGGTTGAAAAAAGGTATTGTTCCCGATAAGTTTATTGAGTTCCAACGTCGAAAGCTGACCCTCGCCCAAAAGTGTCCATTGTAACAGGTTGGCTTGGGTTGGATGCTGTTGTACATGGGCTTCTTTTAAATACAAGGGCGAGTTACCGATAAACAGGGTGGGCGAATCGTTAACGGTATTTGTATGATTGACTAAGGTAAGCGAGGCAGTCTGTTTCTTGCCCTGCCTTGTGGGTTGCCAAGGCCAAAAGCCTACCCATTGCGTATTTAGGCCATGCAGAGGAGCCAACGTTTTAGGCAGATAGGTTCCTACATTCAGGGTGCTAAACTCACTGCGAACCCCGGTGCGATTCCACGAGCTTTGCAGATTTAGCTCGCCTTCACTTCGCCAAAAACGAGGCAAGGGGCGTTGTTCTTTGGGAAGATAGGCTTCAAGCAAGGGTAGGGCATGCAGTAAGGGCGATACAGGTACACGAGTCGCTTTGAGCCACCCACGATGCTGTTCAGGCTGTTGCCAGTATCGCCAATGCTGGAGGGTATCTTGCACGTTTAGTTCCAGGCTGGGCCGGCCTGCTGTGCGTAAGGAAAGATGCCACGGAGACAGTTGAAGAGCTTCCGATTGTTTTGGCGAGTGTATCCGTAACGGACTCGCATACCCATGCCAAAGCCGTCGTGGACGACTAACGCTGGCTCCTTCTGTTAACTGAAGCCGTAGGGGGCTGGTGTTTAGGCTTCCTGCCACCTGCTGTAGGGTGGCTCCTTGCCCTTGAAACGCTATCCAACTGGGTTCTAATTGCCCTTGCCAACGTACAATGTTAGGTAGGGCTTGGGCGGGCATCGGCGTAGGTAAGGGAGGGCTTAGGCGGTGATGCAACCAAGGATTGACGGTTTTTAGCCACGCTTGTTGTAAAGGTACCTGCGATTTTAGCTGATGCTCCAACTGCCAAGACCCTAGATGACCTTGGTTGCTAAGCGAAAAATGGCTTTGCCCTTGACTCTGCCAGCCTAGGGCGGGTAGAGTGAGACGATGAGCCACCAAGTTGAACGAACGCCCACGGCTACGCAACTCTAGGGTGGCTTGCCCTTGATGCAGTAGCCTTAGCGATGGACGCAGTTCGGTTGAGGCAAGCTGCGTGGTGGAAAAAGGTAGCGTTGAGCGATGTTGTTGAAGCCAAGCCTCAAGCGTGGTGAGCTTGCTTGTGGTGGCTGAAACAGTGACTTGCCACTGTTGTTGAAAACCATCGAGTACCGTCGGCCCGAAAGATGCCGAGGGCTGATGAAGCGGGATAGAACCCGATAGGCTACCAGTCACACTGGCCAAGGAGTTTAAAAAACGGGCAGGCTGTGGCACTTGAAGCTCTACCTGCCAAGGGAAAGCCGTGCTTGGTTTGGGTAACACGTTGGGGGTGGCGATAGACACCTGTACCTGAGGAAGCTGACCAAGCGTGAGGCTTCCTTCTTGAACGAGCAGCTTTCGGCCTGTGATGCTTCCTTTTAAGGCCAAGGGTTGCCCTGTACGCAAGGCCGACCAGTGAACATCGCTAGAAACTTCCCCCGAGGCGTTGGGGTGAAGCCCTCGCCAAAGGCTTGGGTTGAGCAACGCTTGAGCCGTTGCGACGTGAACCCCTTGGAGGTGGAGGCTCCCTTCACCTAAGGCGGGAGAGGTTGGCAGTTTCCATGTAGGTTTGGCTTGCTGAAGTTGCCCGTTGAGCCACGCTTGCCACGGCTGTAACGATGCTTGATGCGTGAGTGACAGTTGCTGCCACAGCTTGGGTTGCTTGCTGGGAAGCACCTGTGGCACGTTGAGTACAACGTTACCTTGAGGCGTTATTCGCATATCGATGATGGGCAGATGTAAGGGAAGGTCTTGTTGTAGTAAGGTTGCGTGTTTAGGCAGCCCGAAGGCCAATGTTACATCGTGTAACTGACTGCTTCCTTCTAGGTGTTGCAGGGTGAACTTGGGAGAGGCATTCGCTGAAGCAGAAGACGATTCGAGCAAGATACGAGCCAACACCCCATCCCATCGAAGCTCGTTTAGTTGCTGAAGAACAGAAGAAAGCGATTCCTTACCGAGACGACGTAGCCACGGTTGCCAAGTGGGATGATGGAGTTGGTGCAATATTCCGTGCGAGGTGAGGCTGAATTGTTGCAGAGAGGGAGCGAGGCTTTCGTGCCGTCCGCCAAGATAAATAGTCTCTTGCCCGAAGCCAACTGGGGGGGCTTGGGCGTGCGTGGGGGTCGCTTGAATGTGAACCGTGGTGGGCGTAGCGGGTTGCTTGGGGAAGTGTTGCAACGTAGCATAGGCCGTGAAGCCGAGCGGGTGGGGTTGATTGGGGAGCTGAAGCTCGTGCAGTTGAATGCTGGGCAATCGCACTCCGATGTAGTGAGGCTTTAAGCTAGCATGAAGCTGTTTAAGCGTGAGTTGGCCGTTGATATCGCTAGCGGTACCAGAAGTAACAGAGGTAGCGTTGTGGCGATGTAATGTGACAGAAAGGAACGGTATCGAGACCTCTAGCCGTTGATAGGGTGGGGGGGCAGGAGTCACCTCTTTTTTTGGGGGGATGAGGGTATTTAAGGCCTGTTTGAAGGCGGTGATTCCTGCTTGGCCTTGAAGGTGAGCTTCCACGTGCTGAATGGAGGCTTTGTGCAACGAGACGAGTTGTAGCGGGGCAGTGAGATTGAAGCCGAACGAGGCGGCGACCTTGAGTTGTTGAACGCAGGCCTGCCAACGGGGGCGTGAGGCCACGGAATCCTGTAGGCAGATGGGCGAGACAGTACCGACTGAAAGTTGATGCCATCTTTCTGGGGTGCGTTGCCATCGGCTTTCTTTAAGACTCTGCCTTAGCGAAGGTGTCATACGTACCCCCGCCGTGCTGAGGTGTTGCTCCACCAACGGAGCCACGAAGGGCGAGGCCACCACCCGCACACACAGCACTAGTAGCCCTTGCTGTACCCACGGCTGAGCCAAAGCCACCATGAATGTCAGCAACGAGACCCCACTCACCCACGCCAATTGTTGCCAAGGGTGGAGGCCTTGCCACACCTTTTGTGCTTGTTGGATTCCTGCGGGGAGCGTGTGACGCATCGGTAAATCACCTTTAAACACTGCTGGCTACGGTGTGGAGGTTGTGTCACTTTCCGTTTTTGGTAAGCTCGGTGTATTGTCAGGGGTGTTGGCGTGGCCTTCCACTTGAACAGACGTCGCCCCCTCGCTGGCCTTGCCTTGCAAAGCATCCTTAAAGTTACGAACGCTATTGCCCAACGATTGAGCTACCTGAGGCAGCTTGCCAGGGCCAAACAGTAATAAAACCAAGACCAGTATCAGAGAAAGTTCGCCAATGCCTAAGTTTTGTAAAAACATACGTGTCTCCGCTTAAAATCTTTACAGGGTGTATTCTCATGCTATGATACTATTTTAAATCAAATATGGTTTTAGCTCAAACCTTTTTCCGCACACGTTACTTCTAAAATAATGAGACTCGTTTTACTATGCCCCACTCTGTGTCTAGTTCTGATCTCTCACCGCCTGTATCGCCCGAGCAGTTGGCTCAAGAACGTGACACGTTATTAACGCTGTTGCGTGCTAAAAATATTCGTCTTACCCCACAACGCGAGCGGGTGTTGGATGTCTTTTTGGCCTTGCCCGAAGGTGAACACTTGAGTGCGGAAGATGTCTACACCGCCCTTAAAGCCACCAATCCTGCCGATATTTCCTTGGCCACAGCCTACCGAACCCTCAAGCTACTGGCTGAACTAGGCGTACTGCGTGAAGTGACCTTTGGTGAAGACCGTAGTCATTACGAGCTATGCCGTGGCGAAGAGCATCCGCATCATCATTTGGTGTGCGTGAATTGTGGGTTGACCGAAGAGTTTGAAAGCCCCGCCATGTTAGAGGCCGCCCAGCATGAGGCCAACTCTCGGCAGTTTAGCGTTGCCAACTTTGAAGTGAAGCTCTATGTGGCTTGCCTTGAAACCAAGGCAGGTTGCCCCAAACGCACCTAGCTCGTTGTTTGAAATGGGCAGATTTAAGATAGAAACACCACACAAAGAAAACAATGAGAGTTCTATCAAACCCGAAAAGCCAGTGAGAGTCTTGAATACAGCTAAAAACAAAAAATACACTTGGTTGGAAGAATTTCGAACTTCTTTAACCGAAACTTCCCCCACTTTAGGGCATCAAATGACACAGCTTCTTTCATTGGCTTAACTTGAAGGGATAGGATGAAATGTTGCTTTGTGTTACACTATGGAAATGATTTTTATTATTTTCAAAAATCACCTATTGTTTCTTTGTTATTCAAGATGAAAGACTTTAAACACAATGAGTGACAATAAACATCCTGAACAAAAAGCTAGAGATATTATTGATTCTAAGCTCCATGAAGCAGGATGGGTAGTTCAAGATAAATCTGCTATGAACTTAAACGCCTCCATTGGAATCGCAGTAAAGGAGTTCCTTACTGATGCAGGCGATGCAGACTATGTGCTTTTTGTGAATCGAAAACCTGTAGGGGTGATTGAAGCAAAAGCAGATGGTTTAGCCCATAATATTACAACCGT
>JBJTUB010000345.1:0-11857 GCA_046080465.1 Vampirovibrionales bacterium
CACAAAGATCAGAATAAAAGCTTGAAAGAGTTTGAATTAACGTGTGTTTAATTGGTCGTACCCTTTCGCGCAGATTGAATAGCTGCTTCTTGCGTTTGTCCATTTGTGTTGCCCTTTAGGTAATCTTGAGAGGCTGGGGCGTTCTCTCTATGATAGGGAATAGCCTACTTGAATCGCCTCTATATTTTATTTATGCTGTGTGTTATTAGTGATTGTCGATAATCGAATGTATGCCTCAACACACCCAAACCCTAAGCCCTGAACTAGAAGCCTTTTTTGATTACCGCTGCGATGCGTGCGGTACAGTCATGTGTGAGCGAGAAACCTTGTTTGCACTAAGCCTCGCCCATGAAGAGGGCACGTTGTGTGTGCATTGCCTTAGCCGTGAAGAGGAGATTCCCTTGGAAACGTTGCTTCAGCAATGCAAGCGTTACATGCAGGCGAGAGATTGTTTTCGTAAGCCTTGGAACAACGCCGAAGCTCAAGCCGCCTGTTGCCCCCTAAAAGCCAGTCATGCCTGTGTTTGCACTTAATATAGTATTTTAAATAATTTACGACTCTTTTTTAAAGATGTGTTGAATGGCTTCGTAGAAGGCTAGACCTAAACGTATCCCATCTGTACAGTCTGCTACGATTCAAAAATATTTCAAAATACTATACCATTTTTAGAAATAAAGCGTTTGGAAAGTGGAACTCGCTAAACTCATGTCTAATACACCCCTTGATTTACGCCAAACCAAATGCCCGCTTAACTTTGTTAAAGCGAAACTCGCCCTAGAAAAACAAGCCCTTGGCACCAGCCTAGAGCTTTGGGTTTGGGCCGATAGTGATTCGGCAACCAACTTGCCCAACAGTTTTAAGAGAGAAGGCCAACAAGTAGAAACGAGCGAGGCGTTGGTGACCGATGCCAGCCAACGCCCCATTGCGTCGATACGAGTGACACGATTAAAATAAACTGGTGAGTAACTTCCACACATCGTTCCCTAAAATCAGCATCATAAAGCCAATGAGGACGAAGAAGAACCCTTGATTGAGCCAATTTTTTGCCGTCTCTGGGAAGGGTTTGCCTGTAAGTACCTCGTAGCCGACAAAAATAAGATAACTACCATCTAGTGGCGGGATGGGTAGTAGGTTCATGACGGCCAGCAGCATTGAGATAATAGCCGTGAGCAACAGCCCTTTATCTAGCCCGCCTTGTTCAATCACATCGCCGCCGTAACGGACAATCCCAATCGGGCCATCGACTTGGTTAATCGAGAGTTTACCCATAAAAAGCTTGCCAAAGGCATCAAAGTTTTGTTCGGCCATCCAAAACAGATGATCTAGCCCGACACTGAAAGATTCCGCCAAGGATAGGGGTGAGCTTTGGCTATTTTGATTACTGAGCTGTAGCCCCAAGCGTCCTTCAGCATCCACCTGCAACGGCACACTCACGGGGTGTTCACCATCAACAGGGGCCACTTGCACGGTGACGGTTTGATTCTTGTAACGCTGAAGTTTCTTTTTTAAGTGCGGTAGGGTTTGCCCCATGTAGCCCTCAATGGGGGTTTCTTCAATACTCAACAACGTTGACCCCAACGGCAAGGCGGCCGTGGCAGCCTGCTGATAGCGTAGGTGGCCTAGTACAAACCCACTGTTGGCATTCACCAACGTCAGCTGGCTACTAGGTTGTTCACTAAGCCACGGATACAAACGGATACTATTTTGCAAGGGCAAGGTGTAGCCCATCAACGGCAATGCGTAGGCATCGAGCAAGCGAACAGGGGGCAAATTGTTAGCGTGGGGCGTGTGCGATTCGGTGGCCTCAAACACAGGTTGGAAGCCTTCCACCACCAGCTTGGTTTGAATGGTACCAAAGTTGGCCAGCACCGTTACCATTAACACGACGGCCACCACAAAATTGACCGCAATACCCGCCATAGCAATGTATAAGCGGTTCCACCAAGGTTGGTTTTTAAAACGTTGCAAAGAATCTTCGGGTAGGGGGTTGTCTTCATCATCATCAGCAAAGGCGACATAGCCCCCCAAGGGCAAGGCATGAAGTATCCAATCAATATCTAGCCACTTTCGCTTCCAAAGAATAGGGCCAAAGGGCAAGCCAATAGCGAATTTTTCCACCTTGACACCGCACCACTTGGCCACAAACATATGGCCAAGCTCGTGCAAGACAATCAGCAAGCCTAATAACAACAGCATGAGTATGTAATTCACGAGACGACTACTTTCAGAAACAAACAGGGGTAAAACAATACGATGCTTTTAGTATAACGCAAAAACAGTCTATCGGCACGCCATAGACTGTTTTTGTAACATTGTTTTGAATGACGAGTGTAAACAACAGAAAGCTTCTGCCAACAAACGTCAATCGTATTAACGCTTGGAGTATTGAGGACGCTTACGAGCACCACGCAAGCCGTATTTTTTACGCTCTTTTTCACGAGCATCACGGGTCAAGAAGCCTTCCGAACGCATGAGTACTTTGAAATCGGGGTTAATATCAGCCAACGCACGAGCCACGCCCATACGAATCGCTTCGGCCTGACCCACAGTACCACCACCATGCACACGGCAGAGTACGTCGTATTGAGATTCAACGCCAGCCGATACCAAGGCTTGACGAGCCGATACCAACAATTGAGCACGGTTGCCTAAGTAAGCCTCGGGTGTTTTACCATTGATAAGCATGACCCCTTTGCCAGGCAATAAACGTATTTGGGCAACAGCACGTTTACGACGGCCAGTGCCACGGTTCCCACGTTGGGGATAAGCTAGAGTAGACATCATTGACTACTGTTCTCCATCTTAAAAAATCTACTAGTATAAGGACTATTTGCCGGCAACCACATATTCTTTAGGTTGCTGTGCTTGGTGTGGATGCTGATTGCCAGCGTACACATGCAATTTTTTGATTTGACGACGACCCAAACGGTTGTGAGGAATCATACCCCAAACCGCCAATTCTACCACTTTGGTAGGATCTTTGGCCATCATTTCGGTGTAGGTAAAGGTTTTCAAATGGCCTAAGTAGCCAGTGTGGTGGCGGTACAACTTTTGAGTTTGCTTCTTGCCTGTCACCACCACTTTTTCAGAGTTGATGATAATCACATTATCACCACAATCAATGTGAGGGGTGTACAAAGGCTTGTGTTTACCACGCAATAAAATAGCGATTTCTGTTGCTAAACGACCCAAGGTTTTACCTTCGGCATCTACAACAAACCACTGCTTTTGAACATCAGTTTCTTTAGCGGAATAGGTTTTCATTGTCTTGTAAGACTCCATGACTATGTAACAAACGTGTTTGTAGAGACTGCACCCACGGGTCTGTTTGAAACAATACCTGAGTGTCACTCCCTGAAGAAGTGTCCAGCGGATACAGTAGAGACATGAGCGTAAGACCTGAACTTGGGGCTGTAGTTCGTGCAGTATTACAATCGTGCTGTCTAAGCATACGCCGAACATCCTCTAAATGCAAGCGTGGGTTTCGCTCGCACGCCACCTGTTCAAACGCCCCCGCTAAATTGCGTACCATGCGGTACAAAAACCGATTGCCAATCACATCCATCGTTATTAATGCGTGTTGTGGCTGGCTGATTTCAATACTCGCTATCGTGCAAACCGTCTCCTGCACGGGGGTGGTATTCACCGATTGAAAGGCTTTAAAGTTATGCGTGCCAACACACAACTGAGCAACGGCCTGCATCGTTTGCAAGCACAAGCCATGGTGGCGGGGCGTGGCGTTGATCGGCATCAACGGACTCACCCCTGGAGCCAGATACCACTGATAACGATACCACCGCCACTTGGTACGGTTACGAATGTGAAAATCAGCGGTGGGGATGCGTTCCATGGCACGCACCATCAAGACATAGCCCAAGCGTTTAAAAGCGGCATTCAACTGAAGGCGGGCATCACGGTAGCGTTCAAAAAACTGGGGCGACACACTCAACTGCACCACCTGCGATAAAGCATGCACCCCCGCATCGGTGCGTGAGGCCAACAAACACCGATGCACCCACGCATCGGCCTGCAACCAGTGGATGGCGTGCCACACCGCCTCTTGCACCGTCATGTGCGGAGCATGGGGTGGGCGTTCGCCCCGTTTGGCCATGGCTTGGCTACCATGAAAGGCACGGCCATCATATTCCAACAAAAGCAACAGTTGCTGGGTATCGGGGGCAAAGGCCTCGTTGAAGTCGGCTGGCTCTAAAGTCTCCCTACACACATCAGGGGGAAGCGTCATGCCTTTAGCCCTCGTTTTTGGCGTGTTGGGCGTTGATTTGAGCCTGCCTCATGCGGAAGCGGGTTTTATCTTCGGGGGTGGTGTTGGCGTGGCAATGATGACACGACACCCCTTTTTCATACAAGGGATGCTCGGTATCTTCCTGCTTTAAAGGATAACCACAACTGTAGCACTGGGTGTAATTGCTGGGTTCCAAGCCATGCCCCACGGCCACACGACGATCGAACACGTAGCAATCGCCCTGCCATAAACTTTCCTCGGGGGGGACTTCCTCAAGGTACTTGAGAATCCCGCCCTGTAGGTGGTACACCTCTTCAAAGCCTTCGTTCATCATAAACGCCGACGCTTTTTCGCAGCGAATGCCCCCCGTGCAGAACATCGCCACTTTTTTATGCTGTTGCGGATTCAGTTCGCTTCGTACATACGCTACAAACTCGGTAAAGGTCTCGATGCGAGGGTCGACGGTACCCGCAAACACGCCAATATCGGTTTCGTAGGTATTGCGGGTATCCAGCACCAACACATCGTCTTGCTGAATGAGGGCATTCCAATCTTTAGGCTGAACGTACTGCCCCACAAGCTTGGCGGGGTTGGCCTCGGGTTGCCGTAGCGTGACAATCTCTTTTTTTAGGCGAACCTTGAGCTTTAAAAAGGGCTGCGTTTCACTGTAGGAATATTTGGTGTTACTAGCCCGTAACCCTGTGGCCTCACTCAAGGCGTGTACCCACGTGGCGACCGCTTCGTGCGTGCCTGCCAGTGTGCCGTTAATGCCCTCAGGGGCAACCAACAAACTGCCACAAAGGTTCAATTCACGCCCAAGGGTTAAAAAACGCTCACGGAAGGCGGGCGGGTCTTCAATGACGCAAAAGTGATAGTGTGCCACCACCGTGAAAGGGGTTTCAAAACTGGGAAGCCCCTGCTGGTTGGCCAACGGCATGGGGGTATGAGCCTCAGTAAAAGTGGCTCCCTGCGGGATGCCGAGGGATTCAAGCGGTTTGTCTGTAGTGGAGGAGGAGGAGGAGGAAGGTGTCATAGCAAACAACGATTCTTTGTTATTAAAAAAGCTGAGAAACATTCATATTCTTTTAATACTTATACTTATTGTAAGGTAGCCTAAAAATAAGTCCTCTGCAAGCATCCTGTTTTGTGCTATACTCTATAGAAATCTCTGCAAAAGGGTTTGCCGAGTGTTCTAAGTGCCTCGTTTTGCATTGCCCTACGGGCAATATTGAGAGGCCGTTCCTCCCTCTCAAACTCTCCCCCCTTCAGTAGTTATAGGGGCTTCGCCCCTATAAACCCCATTTTTAGCTTTTTACGCTTTTAGCGTTCTGTACTTCATTGCGAGGGTGAACGCCCCCAGCTTTCAACCCTTCATTGCACGCCCGAATGGGCTTTTGCAGAGCTTTCTATAAGATTGATGTCTACCCCTTCTGTTTATTTAAGTTTCCTATGCCTAACCTATTGCACGCCCTTTCTCAACCGATTCCCAAGGCCCAACGCCCCGCCCACGCAGGGGTGCCAAGCACGGTGCGACACCTAAAGCAAACCCGCTGGAAAATGCGACAGCCATTGAAGGCCCTCCCTTGGGGTAACGTGCATCACCTCGCCGTCAATCACTATCAGGTAAAGCTCCCTGCCCCTGTTCGGTTAGAGTCGCCTATTCGGTTGCTGCAGTTAAGCGATATTCACTACGATTGGTTTACTCAAGATTTTTTAGAAGAGTTGGCTCCACGTTTGCAAGCCCTTCAGCCCGATGTGATTGTGCTAACGGGCGATTTTTTAACCGTCGGCACGGGGTATTTTGATCGGCTTCAGGTGTGGTTGCAACGCTTGCGGTGCTTGGCTCCGTGCGTGACGGTACTGGGGAACCACGACTATGCCGATTTTGCCAAAAGTCGTCAGCTAAGTCAGCTATTGCAGCACTCTGGTTGGCACGTGTTGGTAAATGATGCCATTCAGCTCAAGCTCAACAACGGACAATCCATCGCCTTGGCAGGGCTGGATGATTTTACCAAAGGCTCGCCCGATGTAGCGGGTACCTTGGCCTTACTTCCGCCTGCCAACAGCCGAATTGCCAAAGTATTGTTGGTGCATAACCCTGCCCAATTTAACCTACCTGCCCACCCACAAACATGGGCTGGCGTGGCTCACTTAGCCTTGTGTGGGCATACGCACGGGGGGCAGTTTCGTTCGCCTCACTGGCTTTCGGCGTGGTTGACAGAATCGCCGTTTGTCAAGGGTTGGCACAGTATCGATTCACACACCGCCGAAGGGGGCTTGCCCGTGTATATCTCGGATGCCACAGGCACGGCAGGCGTGACGTTTAATATTCCTGTAGAGCCTCAAGGGAGCTTTCTCACGCTTCCTGTACCACGATGGGGAATGCTACCAGAAGTCACACTCCATCTATTACACAGCTAAAAAAGAGTCTGCTCAATGAGCCATTCGTTAGAGATTGAAATTAAGTATCGCCCAGCCAAATCGCCCGAGGGGGTCGAGGCTTGGTTGTTGCCGTGTATGTTGATTCCTACACCCACAGCGCCCAAACACGTCCCCCACCCCTTAGGAACCGTCGTGCAAACCTTCGCCACTTTAGAGGAAGCCTTGGCTAGGGTGCATCAAGCGGGGTATACAGGTGTGTGTCAGGGGCGAAGTTACCCACCTAAAGCGAGGCAAGCCACAGCCCCCACGGCCAAGCCTAGGCAAGAAACCCTACAGCTTCAGCAAGCCTTAGAGCTTGCCTTGCCCCTGCTGCTACAACGCTTGCATGATAAAGAACCCGCTTGCTTGGCTCAAGCCTTGCAGACGCTATCGCACTATCCGAGCCAAAGCTTGGATGAAAAAGTGTTGCTTCAGGTGGTGCAAGCCTGTTATCACGATGCCTCCGATGTACGAGAAGGTAGTTTGGCGGCCTTGCAACGTTGGTTTGCAACCGATACCAATCGCTTAACCTTGCTACTAAGTCAACAGTTAAGCAAGGCTCAAGCCCACCCCGTACAAAGCGAAAGTCAGCGACAACGGCTGGGGTGTCTGACGGTTTTACAAACCTTAGCCAGTCATGGGCATCGGCATAGTTTAGTGCCGTTCATGCACTTGTTGCTTCATGCGTTAGAGGATGATTACTGGCTGAACCGCACTACGGCGATGGCCACGGTTGCCGCCCTCATACAACAAGACGACACACCCGACTAATACCAGTTTTAAAAATGGTATTAGTCGAAACGTCTCAGCTTGGTGGTAAGTTGCCCTCTGGGCAACGTAGAGAGGGAGGAACGACCTCTCTACAACTCTCCCCCCTAACTTAGTTATAGGGGCTTCGCCCCTATAAACCCCGATGTTCGACTTACCTCAATCTAAAGCTGTTTTACTATATAACAGGGCAAAAGCATAAAATAACAGGGCAAACGTATGAAAGAAAGTCGGTGTGTGTTTAATGCAACACTTCCAACTGAACGCGAGCCACACCTTGGGCAATGAGTCCAATGGCCGCTGCCGCCCCTTTGGAAACATCAATCAAACGACCCCCAACAAAGGGGCCACGATCCGTAATTTTAACCACACAGCTTTTATGATTCGTTAAGTTTGTGACACGCACCAAGGTACCAAAGGGCAGGCTACGATGGGCGGCCGTCATGGCTTGCTGGTTAAAGCGTGAACCATCGGCGGCAAGATGCCCATGAAACCCTGGGCCATACCACGAGGCCATTCCCTTAAACACGGCAGTGGGCTGTAACTTTTGAGCGACTTGCTCTTGCTTCCAGCGGGGGTGTTGCACAGGTTGATACGCATGCAGTGCCTGCTTTAACGCTTCTGCCCAACGGTTGGCTAGGGCTTCGGCGGTTAAATCTTGTGCCACCGCTGTTTTCGCATCGGCATAGGTAAGCACGTTGCCCGCTACCAACAACGCATAAAGGGTCTCGGATTCTTTGTGTACTTCAACACTGTTGGCCAAAGGTGTGTTCTTCAATAACAAAGCCAAGCGATGCCCCACTTGCTTAGCACGCAAGTAAGGGGTCAAAAAGCCTATCGAAGAGCGGAAGCGGAACACTTCCTGATCGTTGATCATAAACACGGCCTGGTTCAAACTGGGGGAATCCACCGTGCGTAACACGTAGGTTTCCTGCGTTGAGGTTTTCACCTGCTGACGCTCTGGCCGAGTACGCAAGTAGTTTATGACGGCGGTTTGTCGGCGAGCCTCTGGCGATTGCCGAACACTGTTGCTCAATACGGTGGGCTTTGAAGCAGCGGGCTGCGATTCAGCAGAAGCAACGGCAGCAGGCATGGTTACTGCTGGTATTGAGGAGAACGCATGAACAGCTTCAGCAGACGTAGACGAGGCCGTTACCGCCAACGGCTTGGAGGTAGATTCTTTAAAGGGGGTAGGCTTGGTGGCTTGAATGCGATCATCTGCCATGGGTTGCAAGGCCGTTGCTTTTGAGCCATCTTCTGCCAAGGCCACACCAGAGATGGAGACCATCATCGCCCATACAATACTGAACACACACAGGGGTAATTTATCAAACATAGCAATCATTGAAGTCGATCTCCTTGGATTTACTTAGCTAGGAGCTAATACCAATTCACATATTAAATGACGTGTGCCGCTTTCGGTGTCGCTACGATTCTCGATGTGCTTATGGTTGTCTCTGTACACCGTACACATCTGCGAGTCTAGGCTCCTAGAAATCACCTACACGCTATTCAATCTGTGAAATGGTATAACAAATCACAACGGTCTGCTTCAGCAATAGGTATAGTTTTTTAAAAAACTATAGAGAAAAAACAACAAGGTAGTCAAACCAAGCCCTCTTTTCAACGAGGGGTTCCAAATGAAGAATGGTTTATTGTAGGCAACACAAACAGGGGCTGTTTTTAAAAAATGAGCGGGGAATCCTGCAAAAATGTTCCCATACAATCATTTCGTCTAAAAACAGACGGTTATCTTGGTGTTGAGTTGCAAAGATACTGGAATAAAATGGTTAATTTAAGAGAGTAATGATTCTACTTAATACAGAAAGCATTTTAAACGAGATCTTGTTTCGTTTTAGTTCTGTTCAAATGGCACAAACCCAGTGCAACATCTTGTTTCATTGTATAAACAACAAACAGGAACCGAACTAAAACTACAGTGTTTTGGAATACTGCATATTACCTTAATGTTGATTTCGTTGTCCAGCATTGAGTTCAAACATTAAATTCGACTGCAACAATTCATTTTATGCAGAGAGAAACTTAAAACCATACCCACTGGCATTGGGGGCGATGGAGCCAATACTAGACAATCCCTATCGTAAGTAGCAAACGTTGGATAACGAGGACTGAAAGCAAAAGACATGATTTTTACTTTACGGGTTGCGTTATGGCAACAGCGTTATACGTTTGTTTCGCTTTGCAACTAAGCAAAGAATATTAAGCAAAAACACTTAACATTACACACTAGTGTATCACAACTTAGGCGATTTGCAACCTCTGTTTAGAAAAAGTTACATTTCACGCTGTAGGTTTTTCAACGTCTCCAGCACCGCTTCCAATCCGTGGCTTCGGGAGCCTTTGATGAGTATCTGCCAGTTGCTGGAGGGGTAAGCGTGTAACATATCGCCTAAAACCACAGGCGAAAGCATGGCCACCGTGGGGCTACAGTGCCACGCAAACGGCGGGGCTAAGCCTTTTAATAACGGAACGTAGCGTTCTGTTTCTTCCCCAATAAACACCAACCCCTGTAGCTTGGTGGCCACCGAAGGACTCGCAAGCCAGCGAAGCAGTGCCTCGTGATACGCCTCCCCCCGTTCGCCCAGTTCTTGCATGGTACCTAGTATCAATAGGCGATGCGTGGGGCGAGTATCTTCAAAAAAAGCGGTTAGGCTTGCCTGCATACTGCTAGGGTTGGCGTTGTAGGCATCGTAAATAACCGTGTGCCGTTCATCTAACACCACGGGTTCGTAACGGCCACTGCCCTGCGGACGATACCTGTTTAACGCCTTTGCTATGGCTTGGGGAGTCATACCAAGGTGTTGGGCTAGGGTGGCTACCAGCAACGCATTCTGCACTTGATGCACCCCTGGCTGACTTAACCTAATCGTTTGCCCCTGCCACACATAGCGGTAACACCCATCGGCTTCGGCGTGAAGTGCCTCTACATCATTCAATGTAAACGGTATGCGTGATACCTGCTTCCACGGAGCTTCCGCCTTAGGCAAGGCTTCTATGGCGGCTAGGCGTTGGGCGATATAGGCATCATCGGCATTGGTGATAAACACGCCCTTGGCAGGAGCGAGGCCTTCGATAATCTCCAGCTTGGCACAGGCAATGGCCTCCAAACTGCCGAGTAAACCGATGTGAGCGGGGCCAATATTCGTCACCGTCGCCACGTCAGGGAGAGCCATGCGAGCTAATCGACGAATTTGCCCCAGCCCCCGCATGCCCATTTCTACCACAGCAAAGCGGGTATCTGGGCGAAGGTTTAATAGCGTGTAGGCCGTGCCAATATCGTTATTATAGTTTTTCTCAGTCGCCTGCGTTATACCGTGAAAACTCAACACATGGGCGAGCAGCTCTTTGGTGGTGGTTTTGCCTGAAGACCCTGTCAGTGCCACCACCGTGGCCGCACACCGTAAACGATGAAACGTCGCCAAATCCTGCAACGCTTGAAGCGTATCTTCCACCACCAAAAGCGGGTAAGCTGGCTGAAAAGCATCGCCCTGTTGAGCCAGCCATGCCTGCGATGCCAAGCTTACCATGGGTTTACCCGCCTGTTGACACGCCAAGCCCCCCGACACAATGAAGGCGTGGCCATCTTTATGATCGCCCACCAACGGCACAAAGCAGACCCCTGCATCGGGGTGATCGGGGTGGGGGGGGGCAAGCTGCCGTGAATCGGTTTCCAGTGTCCACACCGTCGTCTCGGCGGGTAGAGACTCCTTGGAAAGAGAGACCCACTGGCCACGGGTGGCCTGCTGTAAATCGGCAAAGGTAAAAGGGGCGTAAAGAGGCATGAGGGCAAGGGGCTTTCAACAGTGGGGGTAATAAAGGGGTAGCAGAGGGGTAATAGAGGGGGGCAAACATTCGTGTATAAACATTCCATATTTTAGTGTAACGAACCCACCCCTAAAAAGCAAGAACAGAAGCGGTTTGCCCAGGGTAAAAGCATGAAAAAGTGTGAATTGGCGTGTGTTTGATTCATGGGGTGTGATTTCTTTGGCCTGAATTGCGACGCTCTGAAGGCCAAAGTGGGGTCAAGGGGGAACATTCGCTCTTGCATGAACAGAACTTGCGTAAGAGGTTTAGGCTGTTGGGCAGTCATCGCATGGGCGGAAGCCCTCCCTGCTTGGCACCCACCAGCTAAAATCGAAACCACTAACGGAACTCGAACGGGTGGGTTGAAACCCTCACCCTGCAAAGATCTAGCCGTTTCTTTGTGGGGGATTTCCACGCTTCGCTCTCAATGACATAGGGGACTCAGGTTTTCATACTTTTATCGAGACATTTAACTAATTAGATGGTATACTTTTCTTTTGTTTAGAAAGAGAAGTGTGTGCTATATGAACTGCCCTAAATGTGGAAGTAGCGAAAAATCAAAAGCTGGATTTGTTAAAGATGTACAACGTTGGCAATGTA
>JBJTUB010000346.1:0-6985 GCA_046080465.1 Vampirovibrionales bacterium
AGCTAACGCCTCCATATTTTGAGGGAGGATACTTAAAATACGATCCCATTTACTTGCATTCTGCATAAACTCTAGCCTTATTACTGAACAGGAAACACAGCTAGAGCTTACCACAAATACTATCTTAGCACATATGGGGCTAACGCCCCGGCCTCTCTACGTTGCCCAACGGGCAACACAAAGCGGGGGATGAAGTTCTTTTGCAAACCAACCTCTAGTTCGCACGCTCAAATCTTCTCCTTGATAGCAAGGCGTTTATTTGCTATACTCTTTATGAAATCTACAGAATCGTGTGTATCTTCGTTTGCAACGTTCTTAAAAAAAGTAAGATGCTGTTACGGTGTTAGTACTATTTTATTTTTTCGAGAGTTAAAGCAAAAGATACCTCGCTTCATTAAGAGGTTTCTATCGCGTGTGGTAACGTCTTCTTCCTATCGTTGTTGTGTGGTTAAACTCCGCTAAGTTTGGCTTAAAAGACAGGGTTTGTTCAGTAAGGATGATCAATTGTGATGGCTGAATCGTCAACGGTTCTTCAAAAAACGCAAAGCTTTGTAGAAAATACCTTGCAAATGCCCATGCTTTCTAAATTAGTGCCAGGCTCGAATGACGCTTGGATTTTTTTGTTAGGCTCGGGTATTTTAGGACGCATGGCCGTGGGTGGTACTCGCATTGCTGCTGATACCCCAATCCTTAACACTCGTAGCGATCAAAGTGAAGATGCGAAAACAAAAACGTGGGTTGAACGCATTTTTATGGAAGCCATTGGCGTGGTAGCTGGTTTTGCCTCCATTCACATTGGGCAAGATTTAGCCGCCAAAGCCGTAGAAAGCGTTGATAAAAGCACGCATCCTTCACGGTTGTTGGCCACCTTGCACGGCCACCTGCCCCAGCACTCAGAGACGCTGAGCAATGTCTCTCGTGCTTTTTTAGCCTCCTACATGAACCCCACCGAACTCAAGCAATGGCTCGGTGCCGATACGGTTCAAGGGGGTAAAGCCTCCGTTTTAAAAGCACTCAAACACCTCTCTCCGCAAGAAGTACAAAAGCGGTTAGTTCAACTGGAATCCATTTTAAGCGTCAACCTGTACGGGGCAGGTAAAATCAATCACATAGAAGCCAACTTCAAAGCCTTAGAAGGTAAGGGCTTTCAAGAAGCCTTTGCCCAATCGCCCAAGGCCTTAAACAGTATTCATAGTTATTTTGCCAGCAATAATATAAAAACAAATTTCTTTGTCATTACTGGAGGCCTAGCCGCTTCTACCTATTTTAGTGGTATTTTATGGCAACAAATTAACGATGGTTTCATTCGTAAAAAAGTATCGCCCGTGGTTACACGGTGGGTTAAGCCCCTGTTTTTTTCAGATGCTCGTGGCGATGCCAATGCCCAAGGCTTTACCCTTACAGAAACGAGCGAAAACCAACCCCTCAGCATTCAAGATAAACAGTTAAGCGATTCTCTAATTCGCCCCCCTTCTGTGTATCAAGTGGCTAGCCCCACGTTGCAGTTTGCCAAAATTGATGCGTTGGGCAGTTTGGGCGAATCGCTGACAAAGCCCGAACTTAAAACCACACAAGTGCAAACGGCTCCCCCCCTCGATGCTTTAAAGAAGCCGAACCCTCCTTTGCTTCAGGCAGGGCGTTCTTCGGCGACTGTCTCCTTGTTCTCGTTGTAAGTGGCTCTAAGGAGATTGTTTACAGATGTCAAGTGCTTCAGCACCCAATCGCTTTGAAAAACTGCAACAACTGACGGCCACCCTAGGGCGTTCGTTTTTGCAGGATACAACGTTTTTCAAGGTGGCTTCTGCCCCCTTGGCCTCGTTATTGTTGGTGAATATGCGAACCATTATTGCCAAACAATCGGCTGAAAAAGCAAAAAACAGTGGCTCTGAAGAAGAAGCACACTTTGCAGAAGTGGAAGCATTAAAAACCGTCGTGCGTGAATGGGGCGGCGTGATGAGTAGCTTTGGCTTGATGGCCTTGTTTAATATAGCAATGGATCGCCCTAGTCAGCTGGCCTTTGGCGTGGATGTAAAAAAGCATGGTGTCGTCGGCCCTGTGCAATACATCAGCCAAGCAACTCAACTTCTATTAGGTCTGCCTGTAGAGGTGAAGCATCCACCCGTGGCCTTAGGATCGCAAAGCTCGTTGATAATCACTAAAACGCCGAATGTCTTACAAAAAGCAGGGCAACAGTTTTTAAAAACCTGCTTGGTATTCAAGCCCCAACAGGTACTCCAACAAGCCATGGCCGAACAAGGAGTGCTTTCTGCCACTCAACGACATGAAGCACTGGTAAAAGCAGGCATGAGCAACTGGCGAAACTTGGCGGTTCCATTCATGGGGATGGGCATTGCCATGGGGGTGGCAGGTTGGGTACTAGAGCGTACCACGTTATTACGGTTTGAAAAAATCATTGCTCGTATTCAGCACCTACGTAGCTTGGCTCAATCACCCTTGCACCGTCATGGCCAAGCTAAACAGGCAACGGCTTCTTTCTACAACGTTGAAGGCGAAGAGGTGGCACCCAAGACGGCTACTCCCTTACAAGAGACCTTCCCTAGTTTAGAGTCACAACCGTCTATCGAAAAAACCACCAACACAAAAACAGCCTATTCACGTTATTATTCTTTTGGAATAGTACCCGTCTCTCGCTTGCAACTTTAAGCAGACGTTTCTGTTATGCCATGTGATTGCAGTTTAGATTTGAGCGTTTTTTATGACCTTTCCAACGTTTCAACAACGTCTTCAAACGCAACAAGTGTTGCTTCATAACCTTGGGCATTCCTTTGTGCAGGATACTGGCTTTTTTAAGATTCTTTCCGCCCCGATTGCCTCCTATAGCATGGCCGCATTAAGGAGTGTGCTAGCGTGGAATACCTCTAAACAAACGGAAACAAGCCCTAAAAGTAGCGATGAAGAAAAACTCTTTGCCAAAACCGAAGCCTTAAAAACCACGATTCGAGAGTTTGGCGGAGCCACCATGGCCTTTGGCGTGATGGCCTCGTTCAATGCCGTTATGGATGCCCCCACCAAGTGGTTTTTTGGTGTAGAACGTACTCGCACCGATGTCACAGGGCCCCTTAAGTTTATTTCTAAAAGCGTGCAGAACTGGATAACCAACAAGGATTTAAACATTACCAAGGCACCCGAGGCGTTGGGTTCAGGGGTGGCGATACACATCCCTAAAAAACCTGAAGCTCATTGGCAGTATCAGGCTCAAAACTGGCTGGCACGGCATTGGGTGTTTGATCCTGCAACCCTGTTGAATCAACCTTTACAAGGGCTATCGAAAGCTCAGTTGGTGGAATTCGCACTGAAAGAGGCCACATCCCGAGATACCTTGGTGAAGCAAGGCTTTAACAACATTCGTAGCATTGGTGTGCCTGTGGCGGGCGGGGTGTTGGCCTGTATGACGGGGGGCTGGCTTTTAGAGCGTACGGCCTTGCTACGGTTTGATAAGGTGATGGATTTGGCACATCGGTTATTGCACGATAAAGCACAAGAAGCAGCTACGGCGACTGCTCCCGATCCATCCAGCCCTTCCAAGGTGAAGGGTGTCACGCCTGTATCTCAAGATGAAAGCTCCACGGTTTCTCTGCAACCACCTGAAAAACAGCCCCTTAAACCGCCGAGCCTTCTGTCTGTAACGCCCGTAGTGACAACAGGATTGTGGCATTAGCGATGGAAAACGTTTTGGCGTGGCTTTGTTTTAGCATCGGTACTTTATTGGGGCTAGGTCAATTTTGTGAGAAAACTGGTTACTCGGCATGGGTCGTATTTCTTTACTTTTTTCAGGCATCTTTATTTTATATGGGCTTTTTTATGGGGTATTAGTGGGTCTACTACCCGTGTTATTGTGGATGCTGCTAAAAACAGGGTTTTCAATTTGGGTCAGTATTTTTAAATCTTTGTTTGGTTTGTCTTAAGAGCTGGTTGCAAATAGTTACATCCTTATTTCAATAGATACGTCATTGCGAACGTAGTGAAGCAATCTCCTTAGTTTTATTGCTTCTGTGCAGGGGATTGCCACGCTTCGCTCGCAATGACGTTATAGAAAGCATCTGTAGGTAGGGGCGATTCATGAATCTCCCCTACAGTCATGGTTTAAAGGGGTAGGTCCATGCAAACAACCACGCTGGCGTTAGCATCAATCGCCACAGATTGAGATAAACCCACCACCCATAGGTGCTTGGAGTGAAGTCGCCGTTCAGTAAACTCGGCCACACTTCGACTCGCCATCGGGCTAAAAAGGCGTGCTTACCTTTGGGGTGGGCTCGGCGGTAGTTCCCCCGAAACACGGTAAACCGCAAGCGTTGCAACGCATCCTTCCGTTGCGAATACACCCCTACAGCCTTGGCAAAGCGAAAAATCTCGGCGTATTCATCGCACACACAAAACAGCTTGCTTAAGGCTCGGGTGTCTCCGTTACTGGAGGAAATCGCACTATCCACCCGATAGTAAACGAGTGGTTCGGCCAAGAGCATAAAGCGTTTGGCCAGCGTATACACCTTGAATGAGAACGCCATATCCTGATAGGATGCCCCCGCTGTTTCTAAAAAACGAATGCCGTGCTGCTCTAAAAACGATCGCCGATATACTCCCGACCATATCGAAGGCGTGTGGAAAAACGGGTTAGAATCAGGTTTTAGCTGTAGCACCTGTCCTGTGGGAATCATGGAAAAATTACACACATGTTGCCGTTGTTGGCGTGGACTCCAGAAATAGAAATGCCCCTTCACTGCCTCCAACTGGTGGGTTTCGGCGGCTTGTACCAAGGCTTCAATAAAGGTGGGCGTGGCCACATCATCCGATTCTAAAATGGCGATGTAGTTGCCCTTGGCTTCGCTTAAGCCTACATTCATGGTATGCCCGTAGCCTGTGTTGGGTTTTTGAATGAGGCGAAAGCGGGCATCTCGTTGAGTAAACAGTTGGCAAATAGCAGGGCTGGCATCGGTGCTACCATCATCGAGCAGTAGAATCTCAAGGTTCGTGTAACGCTGGCCTTCCAAGCTCCGCAAGCAGGCTTCTAAGTAAGGAGCCACGTTGCAGATAGGTACCAACACCGTTACGAGCGGCAAGGCGGTGGAACTCGCAGGAGAACGCATAGGGGGGACTCTTTCTATTGGAATAGTTGTTGTAAAGCAGATTATGGACTGTTTGTGCAATCTCTCATCCCAGCCCTCTCTCGCATACATTATATCATTTTTAGAAATGAAGGGCGTGTAGGTGATTTTTAGGAGCCTAGATTCGTAGACAAGTGCGGTGACCATAGAGGTACATAAGCTCATCGAGAATCGTAGCGACAACGAAAGCGATAGACGCCCTTTATTTATGAAATTGGTATCATAGGGGCGAACGCCTCTATAGGTAATGACGTGTTCGAGTCGCTAGGGCAAGCAACTGCTTGGGCCTGCTACCACGGTGTAGCTAGGCTTGCTGAAGTAAAGCTTGGCCATCCGCTGAATATCGGCAGCGGTGACGGCACCAATTTTATCGCTCATGCCTTCAAGCTCTTTTAAGCTAAAGCCCTGCACAATGGCATTGCCCACATAACCTGCCTGAGCCCCCACCGTCTCTAAAAACACCGAACGCCGTCCGACAAGGTTTCGCTTGGCATCCTCCAGTTCTTGCGTTTCAACGGGGGTGTCTATCAGTTTTTGAATCTCGGTTTTGAAGCCTTCCAAGCATTGAGCCACGTTGTGCGGAGCCGTACCAATGTAAAGCGTGAACGTGCCTGCGTGGGTCATGGTCTCCAAGCTGGAACGCACGGTGTAGGCCAAGCCCTGTTTATCCCGCAGTTCTAAAAACAAGCGTGAACTCAAGCCGCCTGCCCCAAGCAAGGTGTTCAGCACACTGAGGGCAGGAATATCCTTGTGCTTGGCAGCGGGGGTAATCCATGCCTGATAAATGTGTGCCTGCGAGGCATCGTTGGCTTCAATGGTAAAGGTCTTGCTTTCCTTCAAGCTGTGGGCTTTGAGGAGGCGATCCACATCGCTGGTGGTACCGCTGGCCTTCGGGCGAGGGACATCCAAGGCTTTGTTCAACTGTTTGACCAACACATCACGAGGAATATCGCCCGCTACGGAAATCACAAAGCGGTTGGGGCGATACGCTTGCTGATACGGCAGAAAGAGGCTATCCACACGGCTCATTTTATCCAAGTGTTCTTCCAACACGGTGCTGGTGACACCGTAGGGCAGGCCGTTGAACAGTTCCCGCTTTAGCTTATCGGAGGCCTTCGCCTTGGGGGTATCTAAGCCTAATTGAAGTTCGCCCTTGATTTTATCAATCTCTTTAGGGAGTTCTTCAAGATGCGAGTAGAACAAGGCGTCGCTGAGGAGTTCTAAGCTAGGGGCGAGATCTTCAGGCATCAGGCTAGCCACCAGCACGCTGCTATCACGGCCCGTGTTCAAATCGGCATCCAAGCAGAGTTCATCCATTTTAACGGCCAACTGCTCGGCTGTGTACTGATACGTTCCTTTAAATAGAAGGCGATCAATGACATCCATCATACCTGGGATACGGTCAATGGTATTGCCCCCAGGAATAAAGATGCGTAGGGCTAAACGGGGTGCACCTGCCACATAGTTATACAGCAGGGTGGCACCTGAATCCAAGGTGATGGTTTGTACCTTGGCTAAAAACGCAGGGGCTTTCGGCAGGGGAGCAGGTTCTTTAACGGCCACGGCTTCCACCACAGCCTCAGTCGAGGCTTCCGTGGTGGGGGCTTCAAGTACGGGGGTTTCGGGGGTTGGTGTAGAGGAGATAGGGTTAGTCATTGTAGGGTCTCAATACAGCAGTGTAGGCTAACTCGGGCTTTAGGTAGGTAGCCAAAGCCGTTTGTACATCGGCTAAGGTGAGTTCCTTCAGCTCATCCAAGGTACTGGTGAAGAAGGCAACATCATCCGTCAGGGTGTAGCTTTCGCCTAAATTATCGGCCAAGCCTGCACTGGTTTCCACACTGCGGGCAAAGTCGGTTTTTAGC
>JBJTUB010000347.1:0-16469 GCA_046080465.1 Vampirovibrionales bacterium
GGAACTTAGGAATGTACGGAAAGATAGTCATTCCACTATAATAGCCTAACATCGTTTTAAATATTGCCTCGTTTAAGCGTTTAGCAGTTTAACCTTTTTGGCCAGTGTGTTTTGTTGTATTGGCTTTCTTCGTGTCTGGTAGTGTTACCCATCCTTAATATGTCTACTTCAATACCCAACGTATCTACCACAACTACACGTAATCCCATCGCCAACACTTTGGCGTTTTTACGCAATAATGCGTTTTGGGAAATTGCCGCCGTGGAAGCCTTTGGCTCCGTGTTACCTCAGATTTTGTTGTTTGTACAAACCAACAGTGAGCGTGCCGATCGATTTTTTACCTGCGGTTTGGAATGGTTAGGACAATTTCCTGGTGGGTTTTTATGGAACAAGCTTCTTAAAGAACGTGTGTTTGAACCGTGGTTTCAGCCAGAAACGTTGACGGAGGGGCAAAAACGAACCTATAACCTAGGGTTGTCGGTGGCTTCCATTGTTCCCGTATCGAGTTATGTGTTTTTTCTGCCGAGTTTGAGAAATAGCTTGCGTGCTAAAGTGTTACACCACACTAACTATGTAGATGCCATTGGCTTGGATAAAAAGGCAGGCGATCCGCATCAAAAAGCGAAAAAAGAAGAAGAAGAGGCCATTGCCAAACAAGGAATCCGTACGTTTGCGTTGGGGCAAGTGGCAGGTTTTGCTGCCGCCGTCGCTGCAATTGCAGGCACCGCCGTGGCGTTAAAGCAACACCGCTACGAGCTACCTGATGTTACTTGGACATTTAAACACCGCCTGCCCAAGCTGCCTGCCTTAGGCTCGTGGTATCAACAAGCCCAACAACGGCTGGCTAAAGGATTTGACCTTAAGCCCTTGGATTTTTGGATGGTGCCAAACGGGGATGTGTCTCAACTTTCACCCTTGCAAGAGGCGGCCGCTTCGGGAGTTCCTGTCTATAGTGCCTACCTGACCTTTGCTCAAGATAAAGTGGAAACGGGCGATATTTTACCCCGCATGTTAACTTATGCTTTTTCTATTCCCTTTGGCCCCAGTGCGGTGTTGGATAAGCCGTGGGCGAAGCAACCGTTTAAAGGCAAGCAGTTTCCTATTTTGGGAGATGGGAAGAATGCACAGTTGTTGTTACGCTTGGGGTTATCGTGCATGGTGTATACGGGCTTGCCCCAAGCCTACACGTTACTAACCCGCCAAAAACGAGCCGAAAAAGCGGGGCTGATTCACCGTCGAGATGATAACGTGGTTTCGATTCACGATCCGATAAAGCCGCCCGTCACGACAAAGGTTCCTGCTTCCTCGCTCGCTGAGCCTAACCCCTCTAAAAAGCCAAGGCCTCTATTAAACACATCCCCACCACCAGTAAGCCTCGCCACCCTAGGACGAGTATAGAAATTTGTTTCTACAGGATATAAGCTTCACTAAGGCCTAAACAGGGCCGTTGTAAGGCCTCGGCAACTTCCTCTCGAAGGGGGGTAAACCACGCCAAGCCCTCGTCATCGAGAGGCGGACGCAAGACCGTGATACCTGCCAAGCGTGGCAACCAGCCTAAGGTTATCTTTGGTGAGAGGGGTAATCGAGTCGCTTCTTCTGTTAAGCCAAACGCTAACCCTTCGCAGGTTGCAATTAATGCGACGTTGGCGGGGGTGTGATGACGTAATTGTTCAATGCTGCTTAAGCCAAACACAAAGGGCTGGCAATGTAAAAACGGAAACAAGCTGGCATCGTTACTAGGGCGATAGCCTTGTTGAGGCGTGTAAACACCGCTAGGCCAAGGTAGGGGCGTGTGCTTGCCTAGGCTTTGCAACGCCGCTTTCGCCTCGGGTTGAAGTGCTTTAGGCCCCGCCACCATCGGGAAGGGTGGGGGCATCATATCCAGCCACACCATGGGGTAAGTTGGCGGTAAGGCTCCACATAAGGCGAACATCACGCTGGGGATTCCCTGTTGTATTAGTGAGGTATGCACCCCCAGTACAATACGACATTCAAACTGGCCGTAACCCTCGCCCGCATAGGGCGTGCCTTGCCACACCCATTGCACCTGCTCGGCACTACGAACATGTAACTGTTGTTGCCAGTGAGTCAGCCACTGGGCTTGCCGATGCTCCCAATGGGGTAGCTCGTGTTCACGTAATTGCACGCAATAGAAGCCCAAGTAATAGCCTTGTTGTAGGGCTTGTTGGCAGGCATCAAACTGATACCACGGGGTTAATAATGCTTGAGGTTCCGCTTCATGAAGCTCGGTATCGGTGGGTAAAAAGGTCATCATGGGGGGGGTATGCCTTCTGTGATACAAAAATAAACAAACCATCCCTAGTATGACAATGTTTCCCGTAACGTATCAACCCTTAGGGGGCAAACCTCCACCAAATGAAGGCGTTGCCTCTCTTTTATTAGAGACTCTCGGGAATGCTTGTTAAATGACTATAGAAACCTCTGCAAAGCCCATTCGGGCGTGCATTAAAAGCCGTTCGGCTTGTGCGATGAGGGTTGAACGTTGGTTGCCTAAACCCCTTTGAGAAAACGGGTCTATAGGGGCGAAGCCCCTATAAATACTCTAGGGGGGAGCCTTTGAGAGGTTTTTCACAATGAGGATCTTGCGTAAGAATTGAAATGGTCCCTCCTCACTGTGGGGGCGAACGCCCAGGCCTCTCAAAGTCGTCTGAAAGACGACACGAAACGAGGAACTTAGAAACCTCGACAAACACTTCTGCAGAGCTTTCTATAAAAAGCTACGCTGGCTGACAAAGCAACACAGCGTAGGCAGAATTGGCACACAACACTCTCTCTATGTATCCGAAAACATCACAGAAGAAAACATCTAAACTTAAACGAACGGCTCTTCAGCTTAACGGCGTGAGCGTCGACGAGACACCCCACCCCGAGCTTGAGGAGCAGTTTTAGAAGCATCGCCGTAAAGCAAAGCCAAGGCTTCTTGCACTTGTTCCGCAGGCGAACCCGACTCCATCAACGGTGCTTGCATACTGGCAACCTTGGCTCTTGGCTGACGCTTGCCCGTATTGCCCACCACGCTTGGTGTGGCGACCAACGGCGGAGGCGTTAACCCCACCCCACCCATGGAAGGTACTTGGGCTAGGGCCGTTTGGGCTTGAATGGTAACGGCTTCTACGTGCAAATCGTTTAAATGCTCTTGGCTGTGGCGAACCCGATCTTGAATTTCCTGCAACCGAGATTCCATCCCCTGTAGCACATAGCTCGCATAGTGTTGAGCTTCAGCACGCAATTGATTGGCTTGTTCTTGGGCTTGTTGAAGCATGGCGACGGCTTGTTCTTGAGCCTCTTGTTTTTCAAGCTCTAGTTTTTCCATCAATTGCAAACGCACTTTGTTGGCTTCTTGCTGAATGGCCTGCATCAAGGTATGCTCTGAAAGCATGTGCTGTTGTTGCTCTTGGGCTTGACGCAACATGGCCACGGCTTGATTACGAGCATCAGCCAAGATAGCCTCTTGTTGCTGAATGACTTCACGGGCTAGGATCATTTCTTCAGGCAGGGTATCACGCAAGGTATCCAACACGTTTAATAAACGGTCACCGTTAACGAAGGTAATACTGGTAAAGGGAATAGTGGTGCTACTTAACAGGGTATCTTCTAGGTGATCGAGCAGTTTTTCAAACTTTTTCATCGGGGGGCGAACTCTTCTTCTTTTCTTGTGATGTGCGTGTGCTTAAAAAATGTGATAAAACGTAACCGAACATGTAACAAAAGGTAACTCTATTAACTATAACAAAAGAATCTTGTTTTGGCAGATTCTACACGAAGGCGTTGAAGTCGAAGCACTACTACGGTTCCAATCCTGCGGTTTTCTGTTCATGCAAGCGTTGCAGTAAGGCGTGATGCACATGTGGCGATACCAAGCTGGAAACATCGCCTTCAAACGTGGCTATTTCACGCACCATGCGTGACGAAAGAAACTGATACTCTAAAGCGGGCATCAAAAACAGTGAATCCACGCTGGGGGCTAGCTGACGGTTGGCCTGATACATCGAGCATTCGTACTCAAAATCAGAAATAACCCGCAACCCACGGATAATCACATCGTAGCCTTGTTGCTGGGCAAATTGTGCCGTCAACCCTTGCAAGGGGGCCACCGTCACGTTGGTTAAGCCCATCTCGTGAATGCTGTGTTCAATAAAGGCTACTTTCTCTTCAAAGCTAAAGAGTGGGGTAAGCTTACTAATGTTTTTCGCCACAGCCACCGTCACGTGGTCAAACAACACAGAGGCTCGTCGGATAATATCCTCGTGGCCTTTGGTAATAGGGTCAAAACTGCCTGGGTAAAGGGCTCGCTTGCTCATGTAACGGGGTCTCAATCGGGCTAAACAGACTACAAAACAATGTAGTCTTTAAAAGACTATCGTATGTTTCAAAGTATACTATACGTTTTGTAGAAGTACAAGTCAAGCCTTGGCCCTGTATGCCCAGGGTAAAAGTATGAAAGCGTTTGAATTGGTGTGTCTTTAATCGGTAGATTGTGATTCTTTGGCCTGAATTGCGTAGCTCTGAAGGCCAAAGTGGGGTCAAGGGGCAACGCCCCTTGCACGCAGGGGGATCGCTAAGGGGGACTCTCGTGCAAGAGTCCCCGCTTAGCACCCGCCAGCTAGAGGCGAAAGCACTAAAGAAACTGGCTCCCTGTAGCGGTAGAGTCGCTTCTGTGTAGAAGATTGCCACGCTTTGCTCGCAATGACATAGGGTTTAGGCTTTCATGCTTTTGTCCTACTGTATGCCTCACAATTAGAATCAACCTGTCATTTTCTCATTACTTCCCCAAAATAGTTGACATTTATACTTTTTGATATACTTAATATATACTACCTATTCTTTTATTGATTAAGTCGAGGACACTCCGCATGTTAAACACTCACACTACCGTTCTACCTCACAAGCATCAAAACAACACCTACGTTGCTCTTCGGCAAGGGAAGGTAGCCCCAACCACGTTTTATGATGTAGTAACGAATAAAATATACGGTACGGGGGCCAAATACGTCAACCCACTCACGAAAGACGATTTGGTCGTGTTTGGCGATACTCACGGCATCACCAAGTATCTTTCCCAAGGTTTTGAGGCGTTGAACCTATTCCAATCAGAAAACATTAACGCTAACCATCACCCCACCGTGGTGGCCTTAGGCGATCATATCACCGACAAACACGGTATTGATGCCGTATACACAAACAATCCTGACGGAAACCACACCCTCAGTGGCGGAAACCTGCATCAACTCACCCAGTGGCTTGCCCATAACCCCAACCAGTTCCATTACCTGATGGGCAATCACGAGTTTGTGGGGTTGCTATTATTGCTCACGCATGCTCCTATTCAAAAAAAAGATACCACGCTTGCGAAGCTTCAACAAGCATTAAACTGGCCTGATTTAGAAAAAACAACAGAAGTTTCTCAGCCTTTTAGAGGGAATCATCCAAGTAAAGGTTATGCGTCACTGATTCACAGCGAGGGTTTTCAAAATGAATCCTTTCTCCCTCCGTTGAAACAAGATTTTCTGAACTTAGTTAACCAAACCAAGCTCTTGTTTTATCACGAACCTACCAAAAGCATCGTCAGCCATAACGTGTTGACTAAGGAAAATCTCAAGCGGTATTTGCAAGCCTTTGGCCTCGCCCCTGTTTCCGTGTGGGAACGACTCAAAGAAGTGCGACACCTAGGCACAAACGATATCACCCCAACGCTACGTGACAAGGTAGGCTATGTCCTCAACTTCCCTAAGCAATGGAGCAAACTCCGTTTCTTCCGCCACCCGAAAAAAACCATTGAACAGATCAACCAACACTGGGGGCAGTTTACCAACAAACTTGAATCTCAACAAGGCCTTAGTTCGGATTCTCTTGAAAAAGCCCAAGAATTACGCACCTTACGTTTGCTAACGCAAGCCAGTCTCGATTCCAAGTATTTTGATAGCGTGTTAAAGCAACGCCCTTACATCACCTACCAGAACTACACCCACAGCGAACTGCCCAGCAATCATTATTTACGTGCCAAGGCGTGGCCGTGGGGAAGCCACCCTGCCGTTAATGCTATGATTCACGGGCATACGGGGCATGCCCATGCGTGGCCACTGGCACGTGGTTCATGGTGGCAAGCCCTGTTGAAGCAAGAACCGAAGCCCTTGCTCAAGGTAGGCCTCAATACCCCGCAAGCCTCAGCTCAAGCAGAGACTTTACCTGTGTTTCCCGTGGCAGTGATACAAACCCAGCCGATTCAAACGACCGCAAGCTAGTAGAGGCGATTAAGGCGACGCTTTTTTCAAAACAGCTACGAATGAAGTGTTGAACGTCTGTTATCTTTTTGTTAGGGTAGAAATTATAGATGTTCCACGTTTTTAGCCACATGTAGTTTCCAAAACCCCCTGTTTGAAAGGCTCCCCAACCCATGATGATGATGCTCGCCACCTCTGTCACCGAAGCCACCCGCCAAGAGAAAGATTCCCTCGGTGTGCGTGAGGTTCCTGCCGATGCCTACTACGGTATTCAAGCCCTGCGTGGCTCAGAAAACTTCCCCATTTCAGGCATTACCCCTGCCCAACAGTACCCCGAAGCCATTTGGGCCTTTAGCCGTATTAAAAAAGCTGCTGCTCGTGCCAACATGGAACTCGGCCAGCTCGACCCCACCAACACCGAGCAGAACCAAGCCATCGGCGAGGCCATTATGCAAGCCTGCGATGAAATGGCCGAAGGGCGTTACAACAGTCACTTTATTGTGGATGTCTACCAAGGCGGTACAGGTACGAGCAACCACATGAACTGTAACGAGATTCTCTCCAACCGAGCCAACGAGATTTTGGGCGGTAGCAAAGGGACGTACGCCCCTGTTCACCCTAACGATCACCCTAACTTTGGGCAATCCACCAACGATGTCACACCCACCGTGTTACGCCTCACCTTTTTGAAAAAGCATCCTGCCTTGGTGGCTAGCATTCGTCACCTAGAGGCCACCTTCCGTGCCAAAGCCGATGAGTTTAAAAACGTGCTGATTTGTGGCCGTACCCACATGCAAGATGCCGTTCCCCTCACGCTTGGCCAGCAGATGGGTGCTTACGCCAACGCCTTGGCCGATGCGTGCGACAAAGTGGAAGCCGCTGCCCAAAACCTACATTACCTCGGTTTAGGGGCTTCTGCTCTAGGTACGGGCATTAACACCCACAAACAGTACCGCCCCTTGGTCATTCAGTACTTGGCGGAATATACAGGCATGCCCGTCAAGCAAGCCAAAGATTACTTCCAACTGACTTCCAGCTTCGGGCATTTTAGCGATTATTCTGCCGCCCTACGTTCGGTGGCCATTGAGCTTGAGAAAATCACGCAAGATATTAAGCTCTACAGCTCGGGGCCCAAAACGGCCATTGGCGAACTATTGTTGCCCAGCCTTCAGCCAGGTTCATCCATCATGCCCGGCAAGGTGAACCCCGTCTTGCCCGAACTGATGAACCAACTTTCCTACGCCGTACAGGGGAACGATTTAACCATCTCGTTATGTTCGCAAAATGGGCAATGGCAACTCAACGTCATGATGCCGATGATTTTAATTAAACTGACGGAAAGTCAAACATGGCTGACCAACGGCCTGCGTGAATATGCCGATCGGTGCATTGCAGGGCTAGAGGCCAACATGGAGTTCATCAACAACCGTATGAACTATTCCACCATTTTGCTAACCGCCTTGAACCCCTATATTGGCTACGCCCACGCTGCCGAGATTGCTAAAAAGGTATTAAACGAGGGTAAAACCGTGCGTGAAGTAGCGTTAAGCCTGAACATTACCGATAAGTTTGGCCGCAAATTAGATGATGCCCGCTTGGATGAGATCCTCTCGGTAGAATCGATGACGCAGCCCAACGTCGAGTAAGTGCTATTTCTATCATAGGTTGATTCCCTCGACCTATGATAGAACCCTTTTTCAAAGCAAGGTAAAAGTATGAAAGAATTTGAATTGGCGTGTGTTTGATTCATAGAATGTGATTTCTTTGGCCTGAATTGCGTAGCTCTGAAGGCCAACCCTTGCACTCAGGGGGTTCGCCAAGGGGGATTCTCGTGCAAGAGTCCCCGCTTGGCACCCACCAGCTAAAATCGAAATCACTAAAGAAACTCGACTGGGTGGGTTGAAACCCGTCCCCCACAAAGAGCTAACCGTTTTTTTATGGGGGATTGCCACGCTTCGCTCGCAATGACATAGGGGACTTAGGTTTTCATACTTTTGTCCTGCTTCCAAACAATAAAAAAGATGCGTCTCGTTTACTTTTGAAGTATGCTAAACTATGTTACTTTAGCGATATCGGTTTTTCGCTTCAAAAGGATACCTTCGTTCATGCGTTCTCTGTTTTTTACGTTGATACTGACTGGGCTAATGACTCTCTGGAGCCTAGAACCCGTCCATGCCTTGCCCCCCCAACCCACCACGGTGTACACCAACCCATTAGGCTACCATAGCCGTGCCAGTAAGCCGTGGGCGGGTATCAACCTACCCATGACTCCCCTTGTGAAGCTACATCCCTTGGTTCGCCGAGATACCGTACCACTCCACATTGAGGGCCTTCGGGGGCGAATCCTAGGTAAACCCACGGTAGAAATTGAAAACCAACAAACGCGGTCGGTTATTTTAAATGCCTCGCCTATTAAACGTGAAGGTACGCATCAGCTGTGGCTGTATGGCGGATTGCTAGATACGCCTCCGTTAACCGTACAAACCCAGCAAAGTAACGCCAAGCACTACCCCCTTAAGGTAAACGATGCCGTCTTTCGTGATGTGGCCAGCACGGCAGGGCGTTCGCTCTTTTTACACCGAGCCTATCGAGATATCCTTGACCCCACCACGGGCATTCGGCAAGAGGCAGGCCATCTGCTACCCAAACCGTGGGCGACGGCGGGTGGTTGGTACGAAGGCAGTAGCTACAATCAACACGCCTTAACACAGGCGGTGACTAGTTTTTATTTATTAGAAGCCGCCCACCTAGAGGCCAACAAACCCCTAGAACAACGCCTTAGCTTCAACTATCCCTTAGGTAGTAAAGTGGTTGGTAGCGGGCTAAGCGATGCCCAACTGGAGGCCACTATCGGGTTGCAATGGTTGTTGCAACACCAGCAGTTACGGCAGGATAAACGGATTCCCACGGGGGTGGTGAGCCTAGGAAGCCAACGCCGAGAGTTGAAGCCTACCAACGATTTTAGGCCTCGGCAATTGCTCGCTCCCTCGCAGGAAGTGGCCTTATTAAGCGGTGTTGTGCTTCGGCAAGCCAGTCTCCGTTTGCAAGACGTTGACCCCGATTTAACCGTGCGAACCCTGCTAGGGGTAGAAGGGATTAAGCAAGCCCTTATCAACCCAACGGCGTGGGCAAGCTATCCTACACTCCCCCCAACACCAACGACTATGCTGAACGATACCGCCCCTGATCAGCCTTACCCTTGGTGGGAAGCAAACCCCATTCAGCCCCAACAACGCCGTGCCATGTTAGCGTGGTGGCAACACACGCTACGGGTTGCCCAACAGCAACGCTTTACGTTGCCCAAAGGGCATGAAGCCGCCTTGCAACCTCTCGATAGTTTGCTTCAACCCACGCTACCCCCCTTGAACGAGATGGATTCTCTTCTAACCACAGAGGTGTTGCAACCCCTGTTGTATACTCAGTGGTTGGCCTATGCCGAACAATGGCCGGCCAGTTGGAAAAAAGCCTTTGTTGCCACGGCAGAACAAGGGGTAACGCTTGCGTTAAAAACCCTGTACAGTCCGTTCGCTTCGCCTTGGAACAACCATGTGCTGGCCGTGCAACAACAAATCAACAGCGACACCCCGCTAGATATCACCGCCTTACCCCGCCACAACGGCGAATGGTTGACCTTGGGTATTCACTTGGCACAGGCCTATCAGTTGAGTCATGATCCTCGGTACTTGCTCGCCAGCCAAAGTGTGTGGAACTATCTACTGGGCTACAACGCATGGCGACAACCCTTTTTAACGGGCGATGCCCAAGCCACAGGCTTACCCCTGTTGCGTTACCCCTGTAACCAGTTGGTGCGTGCCAATGGGCTTATTATTCCTGGATTGTTGGTGGCGGGGCCGAATGCCAGCACGCCTGATGCTTCCACCTTTGCTGATCAAGCCGACTCCTGCCAGCAAACCGTCACCCACCCCACTTGGCAAGCGAAGCTCGTGTACTGGGGGTTACTGCTCGATTCTCTCATTTAAAAGGTAGCTTCAATGCAACGCATTCTATTTATTTGTATGGGCAATATTTGCCGCTCCCCTTTGGCCGATGGCTTACTGCGTCACCGTTTAGCCGAACGTGGCCAAAGCCACTTGATAGAGGTTGATTCAGCGGGGACGCATTCTGCCCAATACAACCATCATGGCCACCCCAGCGATGAACGTACCACAGCCAACGCCTTGGCACACGGCATCGATCTCCGCCCCTTGCGGTCTCGCCAACTAGAAACCGTAGATTTTGAAGCGTTTGATTTTCTATTTGTTATGGATAAACGTAACTTACGCGATGCTCGTGCTTACGCCCCCGCCCACTGGAACGATGAGACGTATGCTCAACGAGTCCGCTTGTTTTTAGAGCAGAGCCGTGATCCTTGGCAGGAGCTAGAAGTCCCCGATCCCTATTTTGGGGGCGATGAAGGCTTTGAGCGGGTGTTTCAACTTATTGAATCGGCCGTGGCGGGGTTACTACTCACCTTGGAAGAAACAGGAGTCTTACCCCCATGCACGCCCTAAACCCTCCGTTAGAACCCTCCACTCTCGTACTCACCCATACGCTTGGCGGGGGCATCACGGCAGGGCAATTGATAAGCGAAGCACAACAGGCAGCTAGGCACACCTATTCGCCCTACTCTCAGTTTCCTGTAGGGGCGGCCTTGTTGTTGAAAAACGGCACAGTCATTCACGGTTGCAATGTAGAAAATGCCAGCTTTGGCCTAACCAACTGTGCCGAACGGACGGCGTTGTTTACCGCTGTTGCCAGTGGCCAGCACCCCAAACTCAACGATACCACGCAAGGGGTGGCTCTTGCCGTATGGGCGAAACACACACCCAATCACGGGATTCCCCCCTGTGGGGCGTGTCGGCAAGTGATGCTAGAGCTACTACCCCCAGCAACCTTGGTACTGACACCTCACCCCAGCGATGCGACTCGTTGCCTTGTGTTTACTGTGGCCACACTGTTACCGCATCACTTTACACTCTAACAACACAGGCCCCTCCATCAAACAACCGAAGTTTTAAACCAAGGGCTAAAGCTTAACGCAACGTTGCCGATAATAAAAGAGAGACTCCGCAACGAGGCCTCGCCATCGGATAGAACTCAAACAAAAAAGAAGGGAACTGCCTCCATGCCTCCATGCCTCCATGCCTCCAGTGTAGTACAAACACGGCGGGGCTTTACGCTGAGCGAGCTACTGGTTAGCTTGGCCGTGCTGGGGTTGATTAGTGCCTTAACCCTGCCTAGCATTTTCAACAGCGTTAGTGCAGCCCAGCTAAAAGCCAAACAAACAGAAACCATACAAGTACTACAAGATGTGATGTACCAAGGTTTTATGAATGGCGATTTTGCAGGCTTCACCGATTGGACATTTGAAAACACCAGCGACCCACTTGTGCAATATTTTAGCGGTAAACTCGCAGGTGCCACCCACTGCCCTATGAACACAACGACCCCACCCTGTACCCACAGCTGGACAAGTTTGGGTTCGAGTCATACCAATAATAATCATTCTGGGCGGTGGGTACTGCCCAATGGGGTAGGGGTTTGGTTTTGGACCCAACCGAATGTAAGCTCTTCCACCATTGGTTGGCTCATCGATGGTAATATGAGCAATACCACGTCAACATGGCATGTGGTAGGGGCGGATCAACTTGCCCTACGCTGCAATATTAGTAGCACGAACCAAACGTGGGTCACCAACCTACCCGCCAAACCAGGGCAATGTACCGCTTGGGATAATAGTCACCAGATAGCGATTTCGGCCTTGTATCAATAAGCCTTACGCCTTGGGTTCCAGCGTCAGCCATACTTTTAGATGCTTGGCTTGGGGGTGTTGCCCTTGCCACACCAGCGTATTCAACTGATCTTCTCGCCAAAAAGCCTGCACATCAAACACTCTGCCTTTCCCACGAAAGGGGGCGAGACTAAACGTTTGATTATTCAACCGCACCCACAGGGGGTGTTGTAAACGAGGCAGGGCTTGCCCAAAGAGCGGGGCTTCTTGTACTTGCACATGCAGCAAAGGGCGTAACCCTTTTAAGCCAAACACCGCTTGGCTTTGAGCCGTATGGGGGTGTAACAACAACGGCACACTACCTAATTGAGTACTGGGGTAATAATGGCGTAAAATAGCATCAAAGCTATAGCCTAGTTGGTGCATACCGCTAGCACCATACTGGCTCATGCCTACGCCGTGGCCAAAGCCTGTCCCTAACACGGTTAAACCATTGGCCAAACTACCTGTCGCCTCGTTCGGTTGTAGGGCTATCATGGCACTGGGTAGGGGCTTCCCTTCTTTCAACAGGGCTTTACGAATGCAAAACTCTTTTTGAATCAGCCATCGCCCCGTGCTACTTTCAATCAACAGGCTCATGGCTTGGCCACTTTCGCCCCGTTGCGTTACTTGGATTGTTTTAAGGCTGCCAAAGGCTTGCCCTGCTTTAAACTGCGGATGAATCCACCGTTGAGTCAGGCCATCGCTACTGAGTTTACCCAAGGCGGTGGGGAGCATGGCTTCCAGTTCCGCTTTGCTAAACGCACGTTCCCACCGATAATGCGGACTCTTGGCATCGAAGGCGGGCAAGGTTTTATTGCTTAAATAGCCCAGCAGATTGCCTTCATCACTCAGGGGAAGGTAGGGCTGCAACGTCTCTGGAAAATCGGCCACCACGCTTAGATACGGGCTAGGCGTGGAAGGAAAGGCTTGCGTTTTAGGGTCTGAAAAAGCCTGATGGTAGTGGCTACTCACGCCCCCGCTAGAGCTACTGTACAAAGCGACAATGGGCGTGCCTTGGTGCAGTAGTACCAAGCCCTGCGTTTCTTTTAAAATAGCCGTGGTTTCAGGTGTTTCGGTCTGTTGGCCGTAGTAGGCTTGGCAGTATTGCGAATCGCAAATATCAAACTCGTGCCACACCTTATCTCTCGGGCGAATGGCGTAGGTTCGGGCAGCCACGGCTTGAGCCCGCACGGCTTCGGCTCCAAAACGAAACGGAAGCTCGTTGGGTACCACTGCCTGTAGATAGGTTTCCATGGGTAGTTGATTGATGAGCATCAAGCGTTGATTGCCCGTAACCGCCACCTGCAGTTCGCCACGGTAGGCAGGTATCGTTTTTTTGCGGGTGATGTTGAGTACCTTTATTGCTTGCCCCGTGGTGGTGAGCGTCACCTTGGCAGGCAGCGTGAGGGACTGTTGCGTGCCATCAGTCAGGGTAAGTTGGGCGTGGATGCCTCCGCCTTTAGCCACCAACTGGAGGCGTTGCCATGCGGGTGGTTCAAGTAGGGGAGTGGCTTCAGGCGAGGTGGTGCTGTGAATCGTCAACCTATCTTCAGCGGTCAGCGGAGCAAACGTCAGGCTCGCATGTTGATAGCCCGTCATGGGGTCATCGCTAATGCCTACCTTAATACTATCACTGGGGGCCAAGTGGGGGTGTTGCACAAACAAGGCATCGCAGGCCGTTTGCTGGCTGTAGGCCAACCACCCTAAGCCCACTAGGGCGACAATCAGGCTCAAGGTAAGAAATCGGGGCAGGGACATAAGGTGTCTCTTCTATCGTTGATTCTATCATTCTTTATTTGAGAGTATTAACTAAAAGCTATTTTTAAAAAAGTCGTCTAAACTTATAAGAACTCTTGTTAAGTTGTTAAAAACTAGTGTACTTATGAATAAAAACAGGGGTTTCTAGGGGCGAAGCCCCTAGAATAACTTAGGGGGGAGAGTTGTAGAGAGGTTTTTCACAATGAGGATCTTGCGTAAGAATTGAGATGGTTCCTCCTCACTGTGGGGGCGAACGCCCCGGCCTCTATACGTTGCCCAAAGGGCAACTTAAGGCAGGGGACTAACATAAGTTTGTAAACAACCTCTAGTTAACACTATCCTTTACTCTAGTTATACACAATAAACCGCCAGCTTTCAAGCGTTTGCTTAAAAGCTGGCGGTTAAAGCACATCAGCTATAGAAGACTCTGAAAAAGCCCTTTTACCCCCTCTCCCTTAGGGAGAGGGCTGGGGTGAGGGATTTCACCAACCTAGGTATCGTCTGCGTTTCCCTCATCCTAACCTTCTCCCTAAGGGAGAAGGAACAGAGCAATTTAACCTTTCGCAGAGCTTTCTATAGAAACCTACACGGTGACAGGTAGTTTCTTAGCCACATACTGGGTGAGTTCGGCTAAACGGTTGGAATAACCCCACTCGTTATCGTACCACGCACAGATTTTAATCAGGTTGTCGCCCATGATGCGTGTCATGGAAGGATCAAACACCGAGCTGTGGGCGTTGCCAATAAAATCGGAAGAAACCAACTCTTCATCGTTGTATTCCAACACGCCTTTTAAAGCACCGTTAGCAGCGGCTTTCATGGCCTCGTTAATCGCTTCAACCGTGGCAGGCTTAGCAGCAGTGAAGGTTAAATCTACCAGCGATACGTTGGCGGTCGGTACACGCACGGCAAAGCCATCCAACTTGCCTTTCAACTCTGGCAATACCAAGCCAATGGCTTTGGCCGCCCCTGTGGTGGAAGGAATCATGCTCAAAGCGGCCGAACGTGCACGGCGTTTGTCGCTGTGGGGGGCATCAATCAAGCGTTGATCGCCAGTGTAGCTATGCACGGTGGTCATCAAGCCACGCTCAATGCCAAAGGTTTCGTGCAGTACTTTAGCCACAGGGCCTAAGCAGTTGGTGGTGCAAGACGCATTCGAGATGATGTGGTGTGTTTCAGGGTTGTAGCTTTCGTGGTTGATACCAATAGCCACGGTAATATCTTCGTTGGTGGCAGGAGCCGAGATAATCACCTTTTTAGCACCCGCTTGAATGTGGGCTTGGGCTTTATCGGCACTGGTGAACAACCCTGTGCATTCCAACACAATATCCACACCAATGTTGCCCCAAGGCAAATCGGCAGGGTCGCGTTCGGCGTACACACGAATGGCCTTGCCGTTGACAATCAAGTTCTGTTCGTCGTAGCTCACTTCAGCATTCAAAATGCCGTGGGTGGAATCGTACTTCAACAGGTGAGCCAACATCTTGGGCGAGGTTAAATCGTTAATCGCCACAATATCCAAATCCACGGTGGGGTTCGCCAAGGCGGCACGGAAGGTCATACGACCAATACGACCAAAGCCGTTAATAGCAATTTTAGCCATAATGTATCAATTCCTTTTCTTAATATTTACTCATAATTTCTTTAACTTCGCTGGTAAGAGCCAAGGCTTCGTTCATGGGGTTTTTCCACATATTACGGCCAAAAATCAAGCCCACACCACCTGCTTGGAAGGCGGTATGCACGTTTTGGTGCAATTCTTCACGCGATACTTTTGCCCCGCCAGAGAAGATCACAAAGGTTTTACCCGCAGAATCGACCACTTTTTTGGCACGAGCCAACTCATCCAACTGCAATTTGTTGTAAGGGGCAGGGTACGCATCACGCAAGCTATCGGTGGTTTCAGGGAAGTTGACCTTCACCACATCGGCACCCAATTCGCAACCCACACGAGCAGCGTAATCAATAGCAAACAAGCTGTTTTTGCCACCGGTTTTGCTTACAAAGGTACCACGAGGGTAGGCCCACAAAATGATAGGCATCCCCAATTTTTCAGCTTCACGACGCACTTCCATAAACTGACGGATATCACGATCTTGCTGGGGTGTACCCACAAACAAGGTGTAACCAATGGCATCAGCCCCTAAGCGAACGGCATCTTCCACGGTGGAAGTCAAGGGAGAGAACGCTTCATCATCACTAGGGATGGAGGTTTTACCGTTGATTTTTAATACCAAAGGCACTTTACCCGCATAGTTGCTGTAGTATTTTTCGGCCAAACCGTAGTGAACGGCAATGGCGGAATACTTGCCTTCCAAAGCGAGTTTGAATTGAAACTCGGGGTTGGCACAATCCATCACGGTGTTATCGGGGCCGAAGAAGCCGACAGGGCCATGCTCTAAACCTTGATCGATAGGCAAAATCATCAACTTGCCGTTACCAGGGCCGTATTCATACATTAAACGGTGCAAGCGGGCTTTTTTGCCAGCGGGCATGTTTAGATCATTGAGTGTGAAGTTTGCCATAGTGGGCATCCTTTATGAGCTAAGTGCAGGGTGAGACAGGCGAACCAAGAGCCTCGTTTTGCAACGGTACGCTTGACAACACCGTCACCCCACAACGGGTGATGTAACAACGGTATAAACAGTATAAACTTGTACGGAAACCTATCGATAAATAACGAATCTAGTAAAGGT
>JBJTUB010000348.1:0-5068 GCA_046080465.1 Vampirovibrionales bacterium
AGCTTGTGCTGGTGTTGAGGGTCTTTTAAAATGACGTCTCCATCAAACACAATAAATACTTCGGTGTAGTTGCTGTGTATTGGTTTAAGTAAGCGTTTTTTACTTTGAGTGTGTTGCTTGGCTTTCTCAAACGAGGTTTGAATATCCGTCCCCTTGGGCTTCTTGTTAATGTCTATGACAGATGGATAGCGAGGCTTATCTTCATTATAGCAAGACAAGCCAAAAGCAACCTTTAACAGTGTTTCTTCGGTTTCACCTTCTACCACAAACAGACGCTGGTAGCCTGCTTGTGCTGTAGTGGGTTGTTCTTTTTTTCTTGAGCGTCCCATGCTTCACCAGCCCTCAATACCTGGTACTCTGCTATACACACCGTGCATGTAATCGAGCTGGGCATCAAACGGGTTGAAGTTGGTATAATCTGCAAGGCAGTTTAGTTTTGTATCGCCGTTTTCATCTCGGGTGAAGAGCCAAATTTGATCGCCTTGTAGAATCTGTGGGTGCATGAACATGCTATCGTGCGTGCTAAAAAGGAGCCTTGCCCGCTTGGGGTTGGTTTCGGGGTTTTTGAACAGCTCAATAATCCGTAAGGCCAAGTGCGGGTGAAGTGTACATTCTAGCTCATCGACGACATACAAGCCACCTGTTTTTAGCAAGTTAGGCAATATATTTAACAGAAGTCTAAAGTATTTTCGTGTGCCGTCTGATTGTTTATTAAGGGGTAAGGTTTGTTGGTACTTGCCACGCTGATGAGTAAAAATAATATCGAAGGCGTTTTTATCTTGATGTAAACTTTTTGCATCTTGGAACTGAACTTCACAGTTCACAATATCTTGAATTGCATTTTTCATTTCTGATAAAAGTAATGATTTTAATTCAGGTTGTTCCAATAGTTTCAAAGCATCAGCAAGCGAAAAGGAATAATCGACAACATCTACAAAGTGATTTGAATCGAAAGCAAACAAGGCTCGATGTTTAGCCAGTTTTGAAAAAGGTTGAGAAAGAATCAAGTGTTTCGGCTGTAAATCTTCTGTTAAAACATCTAGTTGATCTTTACTAAAAAAAACTTCTGTTTGAACTTTTCCAGAGGGATCCCGTTTGAAACAAAGCACAGGGTGTACTTCATCACTTTCATCTATCAAGGCTTCAAATACAACGGTGGCATCATTAGGAGTTGTTCCTTGAAAGTGAGCTGTATAACGGTATCGTTTCACTTGTTCATCAATCGTAAGTAAATAAACTATTTCAAACTCTGCAGGTTGAGTTTCATCAAAATAATCTAAAACAAAGGAATCATTTTCCGTAAGTTTTCGAGAAGCAATGATAATGCTGAAAAAATGAAAAAGAGCGATAAGCAACGAGCTTTTACCCGAGGCGTTGACCCCGTAAATAGCATTCACCGTATTCAGTTGAATGTTCGGCGACTGAGGCGAAGCTAGGCAACGGCTTTGTGGCTGTGTCAGCCATGCTTCGGGCATATCATCGATGGCTTCAAAGCTAAAGGTCACTTTATTTTGAAAACAACGAAAGTTCTTGACACTAAACTCAAGTAACATGGCTTCTTTCTCCTGTGGTCGCTTAAGCGTTGGTTTCTTCTTCGGTGGCGGGTAGGTTCCACTGCAAGTAGAGATCGGCCACCTGCTGATCATCGGGCTGGCCAGGGGCGAGCGTCATGGGGCATTGGGCGGCGTTGTTTTTGGGGAAGGCCATCACATCGCGGATGCTATCTACTTGAGCCAATAGGGCACAAATGCGATCGAAGCCAAAGGCCAAGCCACCGTGCGGAGGAGCACCAAACTCTAAGGCTTCTAACAAAAAGCCGAACTGCTCTTTGGCATTTTTGGGGCTAAAGCCCAGTAAGCCCAGAATCTCGGCTTGAAGGGCGGTATCGTGAATCCGAATCGACCCCCCGCCAATTTCCGCTCCGTTGTAGGCTAAATCGTAGGCTTGTGCCTTTACCTTGGTGGGTTCTGTGGCCAGTAGGTGTCTATCTTCTACCTTGGGGCTGGTAAAGGGGTGGTGCATGGCGTAGATTTTACCCGTTTCAGCGTCTTGCTCAAACATGGGGAAATCCACAATCCACGCCAGTTCGTGACGGTTGGCATCAATGAGGTTATGCTTTTTACCAAAGAACAAACGGAATCGGCCTAACACATCGCAGGCTTTGCTGATGTTGGTATCGGCCATAAAGAAGATACCATCGCCCACGGTGGCCCCTGTTTTTGCAACAATCGCCTGCTGCTCGGTGTCGCTCATGTATTTAAGAATAGGCGATTTGAGACCCTCTTCTTCCGTCACTAAAATGTAGGCCAAGCCCTTGGCACCAAAGCGTTTGGCATCTTTTTGCAAATCATCCAGTTCTTTACGGCTGTAGTTGGCGACACCCGCTACTTTTAAGGCCAGTACAATCCCGCTTTGGGCAGGCTCACGAAAGACGGCGAAGGTGGACTCTTGAAAGACCTCGGTGAGGTTAATAAACTCCAAGCCGAAGCGGAGATCGGGCTTATCGGAACCGTAGGTTTCCATGGCGTGTTGCCAGCTCATACGGCGGAAGGGGGCTTGAACGTGAACGTTGGCTTCGGCGAACATGGCTACAATCAGCCCTTCCATGCAGGCCATGACATCGTCTTGCGTCACAAACGAGAGTTCCATATCAATTTGCGTAAACTCGGGTTGGCGATCGGCACGCAAATCTTCATCACGGTAGCAACGAGCCAACTGATAATAACGCTCTTGCCCTGCCATCATTAAAATCTGTTTGAAAAGTTGGGGCGATTGAGGCAGGGCATACATGCACCCCGCTTGCACACGGCTGGGTACTAAGTAATCTCTGGCCCCTTCTGGCGTGGATTTAATGAGGGTGGGGGTTTCAATTTCTAAAAAGCCTTGGCCGTTTAAGTAGGTACGCATGGCTTGAGCTAAACGGTGACGCAACTGCAACCGCTGAGTCATTTCAGGGCGGCGTAAATCCAAATACCGATACTTGAGGCGGAGCATTTCATCCACCTTATCGGCTTCATCCAACTGGAAGGGTAGGGCTTTAGAACGACTCAACACGGCCACCTGCGTGGGGTAGATTTCCACCGTGCCTGTGGGGTGGGTGGGGTTGATGGTTTCTTGCGGACGCGCTGTGAGTGGACCACTCAAGCTAATGCAATCTTCGGTTTTTAGGGTATCCAATACGGCGTGGGCCTCGGGGTTTTTTTGAGGATCGGCCACCAACTGCACTAAGCCTGTGCGATCACGCAATTCCACAAAAATAATCCCGCCTAGGTTGCGGCTCACCGATACCCAACCGTTGAGGGTGAGGGTTTGCCCAATGAGGCTAGGCAGAGCTTCATGGCACCAGTGGGTTCGCTTCAATTGGGCAGAAAAAGGCTGGCTGGCAACCGTCGCCGTGGAGGGAGGGGCAGAGAGAGTCATCATCATGGGGGTGGATATCCTTTAGGTGTAGGAGAAACGTATTCAAAACAAGTGTATAAGAGTATACTATAATGAACATAGATTTTTTTCTAGGTATAGAAAGCTCTGCAAAAGAGAAACCCCCTCTCCCTTAGGGAGAGGGCTGGGGTGAGGGATTTCACCAACTTAGGTATCGCTTGTGCTTCCCTCATCCTAACCTTCTCCCTAAGGGAGAAGGAACGGTTTTACTTTACCTGCTGGTGCTTTTGCACAGGTTTCTAGTCGTTAGTTTTTATAGTCGGTTGTAGATAAAGTGTTGTTGTATGTTGGTTTCTGTAAATGTGATGTCTGAATCGCTGTTGCCCTCGCCTTCGCCTGTTACTAGCCCTGTGCGGGTATGGTTGATTGAAGATAGCCCGCAGTGGCAAGTGGCCTTAAAGCAGTGGTTGCCGTTGTTGTGTCAATCGTTAGGAGGCGTTGACTTGGCACTGTGCGAAGGCAGTAAAACCGAGGCTGAAGATCGTCTGCAACAGTTGTACCCGATAGGCGAGTATCATGCAACGCAACACGCCCCGCATTTGGTGTTGCTGGATTGGCAACTGACCGATGGCTACACGGGGCTAGAGTTTGGCAAGATTATTGAAACTACTTACGGCGTGCCTACCGAGCGGATTCTGTTTATTTCCGAAGCCTTCCCCGAGGGCGACTTGCACCAAGTGCCGTACGCTCATTTGCCAAAATCGCAGCTCATGCGTTCTAAAGAGAGGCTGTTAGCCACGATTCAACAGGCTCAAAACGTATGAATATCTATCAACAGAGGCTAGGGTGGGTTGGCGGCTTCACTGTGTGGATGTTGCTTTCAGGGGCGTTTGGTTGGGCGGCCTCGCCCCCAGTGGTGGATGAATCGCTGATACCGACCATGGATAAAATCAACAAACGTTCGTTGGTACCCCCTGCGTTTCCGCTGAACGATGCTCAGTTGTTTTACAGTGTGCCACGAGTACCCACACCGTTACTCAAAAACTACGCCCTGTACTGGAACAAACTGACTCCCTTAATGAAAGAGCTGAAAAACCTAGAGGGGCTAGCCAAACAAAGTGAAGGCTCGGAGACGGTACCTATTTCTATTCAGCTACTGGCCTCGCAATTGGCGTGGCTGGAGCTAGGGTATCAGCAAGTGGCCCCCACCATTAACGAGGACGAGAAACAGTATTATTCCTGGCAATTGGTGAATCGGGTGATGGATAATTTGCAATCGTTTCATCGGCTATGGGTGGCTCAAACCACGCTCGGGGGCAATAAACGCCCTTCTGCCGTGGCGATGGAAGAAGAAGAGGCCTTTTTACGCACCAAGTGGCTGGCGGCCAAAGCCTCTATTTTAGAGCTGTTGGAGCTTCAAGCCTTGTGTCAGTTGTTGCTAGCCCCACCCCCCACACAACGAGGAGCCGTTCGGCTAGGCCCATTCGGGCATGCGATGAGGGGTGTTGAGTCTGTTTCGTAACACAGCGAGCAGCTATTGCGTTTCTGTGGACGTTGAAGTACTCTACCCCCTCTCCCTAAGGTGTATTGTTTCGCATGATTACAAAGATGTTCATGGTATAGTATTAGGACTTCACTATCTTTCAGAACGAGGGCACCATGCACATTAAACTACACGCCAAGGCACGGA
>JBJTUB010000349.1:0-10067 GCA_046080465.1 Vampirovibrionales bacterium
TCACTGTGGGGGCGAACGCCTCGGCCTCTCTACGTTGCCCGTAGGGCAACCTAAGGCGGTAAGCATGGGAATAGGCTTGTTTCTCTTGAAAAGAATAGTAGTCTACAAATGAGGACTTGAAAGCTTTTCAATGTAATAATCCAAATCATTTAACGCCCCTTGCTCAATGGCACTGCAAAAAGCCGCTTGAGCCAAACCAATCAGGTAGGCTAGTTGACGCAAGTTATACTGCTGTAGCTCGTCTGCAGGGACATGCTGAGATAGTTGTGTCACTGTATTACGTTCGTCGAGTAAATGAAAACTAGCGGGGAGAGAGACATTCAAGCCCGTACCCACAACAATGGCATTCAGATACCCTGACTGCGTGAGCGAGGTTTCCACCAAATGCCCCCCTAGCTTATCAAGCCCCACACATAAATCATTGGCTCCTCGTACTGAGATTAAATCGCATAAAGCAGGAAATAGACTCACTAAAGCATACCATGTGGCCAAGGCGACTACCCGAGAATAAATAGGAACAAGATCGCCTTGAGATAAAGCACTGATACGTAAGGGAATCTGTTTTTTAGGAATGTAGAGCAAGCTCATGTATAAGCCTGCTCCTTCGGGAGACATCCACACCCTATTTTGAGTCCCGCGGCCTTTGGTTTGCACTAAGGCTAAAAACAAAAGCGATTGATTTTCTCCAAGTGATGTTCGTGTATCACGATAGGCCTCCCATGCCCAATCGTTGGTGGAGGTAACCGTGTGAGCCTCATTTAATTTTAGTGAGGCGACTTGCATATAGGGCAGCAGGCGTTGTGTTAAATCCTGTAACATTAAATAACGTGACATCATGACGGCAATTATTTCTATGATTAGGCGAGGGGGGGGAACGAGGCAGAGTCATTTTAAAAGGCTACCTTGCTAGATATTGTCGTCACGAGGCCCATAATGGGTAACTTCTGTGTCAAAACAATCCGTTTTTTCGTTATGTACTTCTGTGTACATGCCTCAAAAGCCGTTTGTTTTTCCTTGAACTTCCTCCATTCTTGACCTCGTGACGACAATATCTACTGCTTGAGGTCTAGCACGAACATAATCCAACAGTGTCCCTGTAATATAACGCAACTTGAGCAATTGCAAATTGAGATTTGCTTGACTGTGGGTGTGTACCAACATGGCTTGGGTCAGTAGTACTTGGCTTTGAAGTACATCGTTATTGTTAGCGACCCCTGCCCGCTGGCTGGCCAAGCGTTGCTGATAAAACCGTTGCACAATGGCCAACTGCTGTTTGGCAACGTCGTGCTGTTGCAAATAAGAGGTGTAGAGCTGCCATTCACGCCGAGCTTCTTGGCGGATGCTTTGCTGAATAATCTCTTGTTTAAGTTGCAGTTGCTTTAGGCTTCCTTTTAGAAACTCGCCTTGGCGTTTATCAAAGTCATAACTGGCGGCTTTTACCAACTGCTGTAACGATTCCACCCGATACGTTGCTTCTTGACTGCTAGGACGGTGCGTTAAAGCCAGTTGAACCACACTCTCCTCATTCCACCCATTGGGTAACGAATCGAGAGGGGCTAAGACGATTAACTTAGGCAAATGTTGTTGATGGTTCCCTTCTTGCGTAACTTTAGGCAAAGGCACTTGGCTTAACCCTGCTGGGTAATACACGCTGGAGGCTGGATGTTCAGAAGGGGGAAGTTGGCTTAACAACCCTTGTAACGCCACCGAGGCCTGAGCCTCTTCGGCCATGTAACGCCGATAACGATCCAGTACCTGATGCTCGGTTTCTAGCACATCAAAGCTGGTGGCCTCGCCTGTTTCAAACTGATTGCGGTTAAGCTGTAGTTGTTGCAACCCTTGCTGAATACTTTGGTAATGCAATAAACGCCCCACATAGCTGTTAAGCCATTGGTAGTAGGTACTGGCTGTTTCCAACACAAGCCGTTGCTCGGCTTCTTTGGCTAAGGCTTGATTCGCTTGTAAATCATTGAAGGCGGCTCCTTCTAAATAATTGGCGTTTAAGTATTTAAAAATAAACAGAAGCCGTTTGCTGGCCACCCGATGAAACTTCAGTTCGCTTTCACGTTGCTGCTCTTGGTGGAGTGTCACTTGCGGAGAAGAGGCCAAAACGGCTTTCATGACGGTAACAACATCCAAGGGGTCGCCTTGCCCTAAGGTAACGGGGGGCAGTTGCTCGATGGTGTGAATCAGGGGGGCGGTGGTGGCCAGTGTGCGTGTGTACACTTGCTTAGCAATAGGAGCCGCCCCTACCGTACACGGCAGATACAGAGACCCGAACAACAGAGCGATATAGGCAAAGGCTAAACAAGCGGGATAAACGCCAAGAGAAAAACAACGATTCATGTAAGGGTCTCCATTGACAAGGGCAAGCTGCTCTCTTAGTTTACCAAAAACACAACCTTTTTCCGCAACCTCTACCCCCCTTTTTTCAACCTCTTGTTTACAAAGTGGGTTCAAACAACAATCGGCACGCTACATGACTCTCGTACACACTTTGGCATCGTGCATCCCATAGACTGGGGTACTGAGCTTGATAACCGGGCGATATCCAACCCAAGGCTTCCAATAAATACACAGTCGCCTTATCACGCACAAGGTTATTGCCATCCTCGCAACGCAGTAGCAGTACCTGCTGGCTTGGATGATGCCACACCACGATCAACCCATCGGCACCTATTTTACTTAGGCACTGCCCCCCACTAACGATAGGCAAAAGGGTATCCAAACGCTCGCCCCCCGCTACCAACGGCGGATGCTGTTGCATGGCTTGCAAGGCCACTTGCCCTAGCGGATGTTGAGCCAGCCCCTGAGCTATCGTTGCCAACTGCCCCAAAGAGGCGTAAAGGCTAGGCAAGCCACAACCATCCATCGCCCAAGCCAAGGTTTCTACAGGCTGTTGGCTTAATAAAGCCACCCACGCCTGAATACGTTGTTGCAACGGGTGTTCGGGGTACTGATACCCTTCAATCGGCCATCTATTAAGAAAACAGGCCCACCGTAACGCCGCATGCTTACCGCTACAATTATGATGCCCCACCCATAGGGGTTCGCCGTGATGCAATAAGGCCTGTTGTGTTCGGGCATCAATGGGGGCATGAACCCCGCATACCAAGTCTGCCTCTGGCGAATGATGAGGCGATGTGGCTGGCACTTGCTCCAACAACCACCGCACCCAGTACTGATGTTCGGGCGTGCCACTATGGCTGGCACAGGCAAGTGCCATCGCTTCGGTGGGGGTACTTGCCAAGCGGTGTTGAGCCTCTAGGGCTTCCAGTAAAACCAAGGCTTGTACAGGCTTCAAGCACGATCGGGCAAAGCAACAATGCTTATCGGCGAGGGCGGTATGCCACCCCAAGCGGCTATCCCGATTCATGATTAAAGCGTGTAGGGTGTGCGTGGTTTCTATCAAGGCCGTTCCGTAGCCTTCACGCACTTTAACCACTTGCCACGGTTGCTGATACTGCTGTGTTAAAAAGAAGGGAGAAAGCGTCATGGTTATATCACATAGCCTAAGGTCTGATACTGGGCAAGATGTTGCGGTTGTTGAAACCACGCAATGGTTTGCTCTAGCCCTTGCTGCAACGAGGTTGTGGGGCGATACCCCGTAAGATCGTGCAAGAGGGTGTTATCCCCCCAAAGGCGAAATACCTCTGACGCTGCAGGCCGAAGCCGAACATCCTCTTCAACGATGCGTGCCGATGTTCCCATCAACTGCTGAATGCAGGCCACGGTATCGGCAATGGAGACCTCATAATTGCTAGCAATGTTAACGGTTTTACCAATGGTGGTATGGGGATGGTTAGCTAACGCCAAGAAGCCCGCCACCGTATCGGCGACATAGTTAAAATCTCGAGTGGGGCGGGTATCGCCTAGCTTGAGTTCCTGCACACCTTGAGCCAACTGGCTAATAATGGTGGGTATCACGGCTCGTGCCGATTGTCGTGGCCCGTAGGTGTTAAAGGGGCGTGCCACCGTCACGGGGAGTTCAAAACTGGCGTGATAACTTAGGGCTAAACTGTCGGCAGCAATTTTGCTAGCACTATAGGGCGATTGCGGTTGCAAGGGGTGCTGTTCATCAATGGGTACGTGGCGTGCTGTGCCGTACACCTCGCTGGTGGAGGTATGAATAAACTGTTGCACGTTATGCTGTAGGGCGGCTTGTAACATATTGAGCGTGCCACTCACGTTGGTATCGATATAGCTTTGCGGTGCTTGGTACGAGTAGGGAATCGCAATCAGGGCTGCTAGATGAAAGACCGTTTCTACGCCTTGGCATAGCTGTTGGCATTGATGAGGGTCACGCACATCGCCTAAAACAACCTCTAGCGAGGCTTTAACAGGGGAATGCGACAACCACCCCCACTGATTAAACGAATTGTATTGCACCAAGGCACGTACCCGCCATCCTGCTTGCACCAAGGCTTCGCACAAATGCGACCCAATAAACCCCTCGGCTCCTGTGACCAGTGCCAACGGAGCCGTGGACGTGGTGTAGGAAGGGGAAGGCGGGGGGCTAAAAGCAGACGACATAAACCAAAAGACTCCTTAACATTCTTATACCCTGCGGTAAGTTTAACCATGGTTAGCCACAAAAGCGGTGATGCGTAATGGCCAAAGCCAAACCATCGGCGGCATCATCTGGACCAATGGGTTCGTGAATACCTAAGGCCTGTTGTACGGCTTGCTGAACCTGGGTTTTACTGGCTTTGCCGTAGCCTGTGAGGGTTTGCTTTACCTGCATGGGGGTATACTCGCTTATCGGCACGCCTGCCTGCTGTACGGCCAACAGAATCACACCTCGAGCCTGTGCGACAGGAACCAGCGTGGTGTGATTTCTAAAATAAAACAAGCTTTCAATGCTTACCACATCTGGCTGAAGGTGCTGTAACATGGCCATGGTATCCGTGTAGATTTCCTGCAGACGCTGGGGAATGGTATGTTTCTTCGGGGTACGAATCATCCCCCATGAGACAGGCACTAAGGGCTGGCTACGCCCCCCCATGACCTGCACACAACCAAACCCGACTCGCTCTAAGCCAGGATCAATACCCAAAATCTTACTCATACCTATTGAGTATACGCTAGTTTGCTGAAAAAGCCTAGACCACGTTTTAAACCTTCAGTGCAAAAGCATGAAAGAAATAGAATAGGTGTGTGTTTAATCTGTAGACTGTGATTCTTTGGCCTTAATTGCGTAGCTCTGAAGGCCAAAGTGGGGTCAAGGGGCAACGCCCCTTGCACGCAGGGGGTTCGCCAAGGGGGACTCTCGTGCAAGAGTCCCCGCTTGGCACCCGCCAGCTAGAGGCAAAAGCAGTAAAACAACCTAGCTTTACAAAACATAACAGCTTCTGTGTAGAAGATTGCCACGCTTTGCTCGCAATGACACAGGGGTTAAGCTTTCATGCTTTTAACTTTTTAAAGCGTGTGCCTCCTTCAAGGATAGGATTTGGGGGTGTTGGGGTGGGCAGACGAAGCAGAAGGGTGTCACACTACTCATTAAGGTCTCTTTATTACTAAACTTTCATAGGAAAGGCTTGCTTCATGGATGCCTCATCTCGTCACGAACGTGGTGACTCCACTTTGGTTCACACCCCTGATACACCTTACAACCCCTTTGCCCTGCCTGATTCTGTTCAGCCAAAGGCCAGCGGTACGCTTAACGAGCTTAGTGGCATTGGTGCGTTGGAGGCCGTGCAAGCTGTTCCTCCTACAGCGGCGGTGATGCCTCGTGTTGGGCAACGCCTAAACCTGCATGAAAGCCAAGCCACCAAAGGACTCGCCCCGCTATTAAGCCAACCAGAGTTTCGCTTGGCACATCAGCACACCACCTACACCGAAAAAATTAGCCACTGGCAAGCCTATCAACAAGCGTGTCACACCCTGCAATGGTGCCTAACGCATCAACCAACTGAGCTAAGTGCCACGGGCGTCACCGCCCTGCACCAAGCCCTAAAACGACAACAACACTGGGGGCAACTGCAAGAGCAACGTTATCAACATCAATTAACCACGGTAGAAGAGCAACTACTGCAGGAGCTGTTGCAACGTTGGCCAAAAGGGTCTCATGCCTTGGTGAGCCTAGGGGTGTGGGGCATTCGGCACGGATGGTTGTATTGGCAATACGGGCAACACACCCTAAAAAGGCTAGGGATCAGGCTAGGGCAAAGGCTACTGGGGCGTTTGGGGTTAAGCAACCCCGTTGCCGAACCCACAACACCGCCACCCGTACTCTGCCAGCAAGTAAGGCAACAGTTACAAGGGTCGCCGTTGCCAGCCGAGGCGTATGTGTGGTTGCAAGGCTGGTGTTTATTGTCGCCAACCAACGGCGCTACGGCCAGTCCGTTTACCGCTTTAGGCAAGCAGAGTGCCGTAGGGGGCAAAGAGCTAAATCACGTCACGGCAACAAGCAAGCGTCACGCCGTGGAAGGCATCGCTTCCTCAGTAACGAAGCGATCGTAGCTATTCCCGTGTGGATAAGTAAGACACAGGTGTTTGGAGGAGGTCATCACCTTCAACATTTGTTCGACAATCGCTTGAACAACAGGTACTGTCACAGAGTTACCAAATTGGCGATAAGCTTGCGTATCTGATACAGGAATCACAAAACTTTCAGGAAAGCCTTGTAAACGAGCCGCTTCACGTGGGGTTAATTTACGAGGGTTCTTATTGGTTTGTTCAATTAAAATTTCACTGCCATCTTTATAATAGCGTGCAGAAATAGTACTGGTGTAAGATGAACAGGGCGTAAATAAACTATAGCCGAACCCGTTACCTTTAAGCTTGTGCATGGCCTTGCGACGTTGATGCCCAGCCCATAAATTATCTGAAAGAGTATATTTTTCGTCAAGTTCTTGAGGACTTTGCAGTATACTACCCACAACTGTTTGTTGTTGTAACGGAGAAGGGAATTGAAAAGGCTGACTTGGATTTAGAAACCCTACAATAAAAATTCGTTCTCTGTTTTGAGGGATACCAAACTCTTTGGCATTTAATACATCAACATAGACCGTATAACCTAAGGCTTCTAAACTTTGTAGGATGACACGCAACGTACGTCCTTTATCATGCCCTTTAAGCTGTTTTACATTCTCAAGCAAAAAAGCCTGTGGACGTTTTTCTTTTAAAATTCGCTCAATATCAAAAAACAACGTACCACGAGTATCATTAAACCCCAATTTTAACCCAGCCTGCGAAAAAGGCTGACACGGAAACCCCGCCAGCAATAAATCAAACTCAGGCAATGCTGTTGCATCCAGTAACATGACATCAGGGTGGATTTCTTCATTTCCAAAATTAGCCCGATAGGTTTGTTGAGCATGTTTATCGATTTCACACGTAAGCACGCAAGAGGTATTCAAGAAATGCTTTTGAGACGCAAGCTCTACCCCTAAGCGAATCCCTCCAATCCCTGCAAATAAATCAACAAATCGCACTAGCATTGTTAACCTCTTACATTAAGCAAACTCTGGCCAAAATCGTAAATAATTAGGAATAATCGTGTTCATAAACGATTCAAAAGAATGAACATTATGAAACTCCAAGTACGACTCTTTGGCTTGGCGTGGAATGACGAGATTAATATTTTTATGATTCATCCGCTGGATATTCTCTGAAGAAAAAGAGGTATCCAGTGTTAGTAAAAAGACGCTGGGGATATTGGTTCTATCTATTTCCTCAACTACTTCCTGCCAGCGTTCTCTTAAAGATGTTTTCATAGTAACAAATACACACTGTGATTTATTTTTAGAGAAGGCCTCGGCATTCGGAATGATACCATCTACCATTTTGCCTAAATTATGTTGCGTATAAAACGATGTTCCTAGCAAAGCTTGGCTAGAAAATGGATAACCATAGCATGTTTTTAATAGATGCTCAATAATTTTTTCAAAAATAGTACCCGATCGAGAACGCCGAGAGTTTGTACTAGATAAACACAATTCGTAAATATAAGGTGTTAAATAGCCTGCAGTATGGCCTATCAGCTTTGCTAATTGTGTTTGAGAGGGGGGTAAAGACGCAGATAAATGTTCTGCAATGCTCTCAGTCAAAATCGTTTGGGCATACTCATTTTGTTGAAGTAACAAAGCAATCATGTGCTTATGAAAAACAAGCTCTTCTTTTAAATAAGCCTCCCAACACTGTAAACGAACGTGCGTAATGTATTCTGTCACCCCCTGCGAAGAAAAAGGGAAAGAGCTTGTGGCTAAAATTGTTTCCACAATCTCTGAAGGTGGTTTAATAAATAAAGAGCGATTTCTCTTAATTAACGCCTGCCAGTCTTTTTTTTGTTGTTTATCGAGTTCGGTGATAAATGAAAGAGTCATAAACGAAACATCTTTTCTAAAAACACACTCACCAAGGAGGCCTGCTTAAAACAGCTTCTACAAGGGGAAGGCACCTGGATGGGGGAGCTGAAGATCTCGCTCATGATCTAAAATTTCGGCTAGTTGCTGTTGCAAATAAGGGGGGGGAGCCTCGTATACATCGCTAATCAAGCTATCCCAATCGTGCTGTGGGGTACGCTGAGCCGTTTCAATCGCAGCTTGAATGGCCTGTTTAAGGTCGGTCTCTAAGGCCTCCAAGGCATCAGGAGCGATAGCGTATTGTTGAAGCAAGGCCTGTTTCAAACGCTCGATAGGGTCTTTTTCCTGCCACGCCTGTTGCTCTTCAGAGCTACGGTAGCGGGTAGGATCATCGGACGAGGAATGCGGATCTAAGCGATAGGTGAGGCATTCAATCAACACTGGGCCTTGGCCTGCACGAGCATAAGCCGCTGCCGCCTTGGTAACCTGATACACGGCCAAGGCATCGGTACCATCCACCCGAACCCCTGCCATACCGTAAGCCACTGCCTTTTGTGCCACCGTGGCACTGGCGGTTTGCTGGCTAAAGGGCAGCGAAATGGCATACTGATTGTTTACACACACAAACAACGCTGGGGCTTTACGCACCGCCGCCAAGTTTAACCCTGAATGAAAATCATTCGCACTGGTCGAGCCATCTCCAAAATACGTAACCGATACGCCACCGTTGTTCAAAATCTGATTCGCCATGGCTCCACCCGCCGCATGAACAATTTGGCTACCAATCACGCTAGAGACACTGCAAAAATAATGTTCTGCATCGCTAGGGTGGCACGGCATTTGCCGACCCTTGGTAATATCCTGAGCGTTACCAAAATACTGATGTGCCAAGGTCTCCAAGGTGGCTCCACGATGAAGCATGATACCATATTGCCGATACGCTGGAAAAATCCAATCCGTGGCCTCTAAGGCGGCGGTGGTGGCGGCTTGGGTGGCTTCCTCAAACCGACTCGTTACACAAAAACCAATTCGCCCTGAACGTTGCAACTTAATGGCTCGTTCATCCCATAAGCGAATGGTCAGCATGGTGCGATACATCGCTAAAGCCTCGGCCTCGCTAGGCAACGGCAAGTTGGGGTTCACCCCTAGCACAGGAAAGTGGTGTTCCACCAACTGGTTGGTAGAAGGAAAGCAGGCATCAAAAAAAGCAGTGGCCTTTACGGTGTCAACTGGGGGTTCCGTTGGGGTAGCCACATGGCCTACCGAGAAAGGCGTAGAGGCAGGAGAAGCAGTGGGTTGAGACATCACGGTATGACTCTTTATCAACGAGTACCACAACGGGTACAAACGGAATAATCTAATAATGGTAGCATAACATGAAGAGGGTTCGATTTCTAGGGGGAAATCTCAATCTGGACGAATGCTAAGAATGGTGTTCACTGGTTTCCACAAGATACAACCCACACCGATGATAGGGCTTCCATGTAATGCGGGTTTCAAGCGTATGGGCTAAGCGTGGCAATAAACGAGGGTAGCGTTTTAGCAAGCACGCCGTCAAGGTTTCGCCAAACTCTTGGTGCAAGGCGTACAGTGCTTTTTGCATACTAGCTTGCTGTAAGCCATACGCCACGCTACTGGGCAAGGGTACAACATTGGTAGAAATAACGGATGAATTAGGCATGGTGAAGCACTTTAATACTGGGTAGAGGGTAACAGAAAGCAAACGTTGCTACTTATAGTATTTTAAATAATTTACGACTC
>JBJTUB010000350.1:0-1382 GCA_046080465.1 Vampirovibrionales bacterium
ACACAATTCTTGCAAGCAAAGAATCTGCACGCCCGCTTCCACGGCCTGTTGCAGGTAGGGTTCGTGGGCTTGAATCATGGCGGTGCGATGCGTCTCGCAGTCGGCTTCGGCGGGGGCTTGCATGTGTAGTTGAATGAGGCCGATACGGCGTTCCGATTCAGAGAGGGGCGTATGAGTGGAAGAAGACATCATCACAAAACCTTTAGGTTGCTATTTCTTTATGGTACTCTAAACACTATAAATACTACTAAAAACACACGCACTTGAAAAGAAGGAATCTCATCCCTAATGACGACACATTATTTAGGCATTGATTACGGCACCAAACGGGTTGGTTTGGCTTATTGTACCAACACCGAAGGCTTTGTGTTTGGCTTACCCACCTTTAATCGCCCTAAGAGTGTCAAAGGCGAGGATGACTGGGAGCCGATTTTTCAGCACCTAGATGCTTTGTGGGATGAGAAAAACAGCTTTCATACCGTGGTGTTGGGCTTACCCAAAAACATGGATGGCAGCGAGGGCTTTATGGCCGAAGAAATTCGAGAGTTTGGCGATGCTGTGGCCGAAAGCTATAGCGTGAAGGTGGTCTACCTTGATGAACGCTTGAGCAGTAAGCTCTCTGAGCGGGAGTTGATTGTCTTGGGCATGAAGCCTAGCCGAAACAAGGGCTTGGTCGATGAAGCCTCGGCTAAGCGAATTTTAGAAGATTACTTGCGTAGCTTAACGGTTTGAACGTTGTATACGACAGCCCCGCAAGGAGGTTTGCACTTTCCTGCGGGGCTGTTTAAAACGATAAGTAAAACGGTGAGCTAGTTACACCAACCCAAACATAAAGTACCGACGTGCCTGCTCTTCATTCTCGCTCAAGCACACCACAACATCGCCTGCACGTACAAAGGCGGCTGCCAAGTTATAAATGCTTTCGCCTTTACGCTGAACATTCACGATTTTAGTATTCACAGGAAGGGATAAATTTGTATACAACTTGCCACGGCCTGTAAACACAGGAGAAACCGTCACCTGAATCATTTTAAGGTGTTGTTGATGAAACTCATACGCCGTTGTTTCTGTCGATGTTACGGTGGCTTCAATAGACGTTTCTTGATACTGAGATGCCAAACTTAACGTTGCATCTGTACCCGTGGTAATGTTTGCTAATGCAAGACCCATTGATTCTATACCTCCTAAAAACGCTATAACACAAAATAAACACAATAACTTGATAAAACGCTAAGAAAAATCCACGTGTTTTCACTTTGATTGAGATAATCAATGTAAAACACCAATCTATTATAGTTAAATCCTTATTTTTCCGAACACTTTTATATTCTTTCGTTCACCAAACCCAAGTGGGGGGCAACGGGGGCGTTAGCCCCCGTTAA
>JBJTUB010000351.1:0-13124 GCA_046080465.1 Vampirovibrionales bacterium
AGTGTACTATAGGGGTTATTAAAAACAATGGCACCATTAGGAGCCGTCAGCTCTTCTAAAAAGGTACGGCTATCTTGGGTAACAATCCGATACCCACCCAACTGGCGTTTACCAGAACTACTTTCAAAATAGTCGAACCGAAACTCTTTCGCCGCATTCCAACGTCCAGCTGGTACGGCTAACTGTTGCGTTTTAGCAACCCTCTCCACCATTTTATCCATCATCACGGCCAAGTTTCGCTCTACTTGCGTGGCATTTCTACTTTTCAGTACTTGGCTACTAATGGTAGCACTGCTGGTTAACAACAAGGGAATTAAAATAATCCCCACCAAGCCCATAGAAATAACCATTTCCACCAAGGTGAAAGCAGGTACGGTTGGCAGACAGAAAGCAACAAAAGAGCCAACGCTCTCGTTTACACTAGGAAAAAAAAAGGCTGTTATTGCTGATTGCTTTGATTTTTGCATGCGTTCTCAGTCCTTCATATAAGTTACAACTTCTTGATATAAGTTATATTTGTATAATCGTTGTTTTTAGAGAAAACTAAAAAAGTTGTTACATTGTAACGTTAGCTACTGTGGTTTTTATGTTTTCAAACTAAAAATCAGGAATCAACCTTACCCCTGCTTAGCTTGAATGGTAATCTACCAAGGTCACTTTGTTTTGATGGCTCACTTCTACCAAACCTATCCGCTTGCCAAAATTCAACTGATATAAATCACCCTGCTCGCCCGTCGCACTCCATTGCACTTGAAAATCGAGACTGTGCAAAGGCTCTGTGTCTGCAAAGGTATGCAATAACCGACACTGATCATAAACAATACTTAAAATGGCATAAAAGTGCGGAATCTGCACAAAATAGATTTTGACACGTGACCCTGGCAAGGTTGCTTCGCTTAAAACGTGAATTTGACTCATGCTTAAATCTTGAAACGGTAACGCATAATTCTTAAAGGTATGATGCTCAACCGCAGGTATCCTCTTAACATCTGAAGGTGGCTCTACAGGAAGAGCACTACTAGAGACGGCCTCTTGTTGGCTTGGTAGTGGAGCCACGACCTCGGAGACAACGCCAGAGTGTTTCAGAGCCGTTAATGACTGATCCAAGTTTTCTGTCACCTTGCTTAAGGTGTTAAAACTAGGGGGAGGGAGGGCCTCTGCCACCTTCTTTAAATCCAAGCTATTATAAGCCGTAAGGGCATCTTGAGTGAGTTGTTCAATAGAATCTTCACCAAAACCATCGAGATGAAAGGCGCTGCCCTCGTTCATAGAGCCATCCTGCACATCAAACCCTAGAAGATTATCCAGTTCTGCCGATTCCAAGCTAAACCACTTGGTAGCATCGAGCCGACCATCCTCGGTATCGCCAAACAAGACCTCTCCACCAGAGCTAGGGGAAGGAGAGCTTTTGTGTGGCTCCGAGACCACTGCAGAAGATGCCATCTGTTCCATACTTTCAACCTTAGGCTCAGAGGGCAACAACGCATGATTCAACTCTATCAGTTGCTCTGATACCACAGAAACGTTAGGCCACACCTCTGCTACTGGAGTAACATAGTCGGGCGACACCAGTGGTTTACTTTCAGTGAGTGGCGATGCAGAGAGCTCTACCGCGAACGCCGTAGTACACGAGCTGGTATCTTTCAACAATGGTTCAGGCAGTGGCTGAAAATACTCAAGCGGTTCAGGCTCAGGTCTAGGTGTATCAGCAGGCAACTCAACACTAGGCTCGCTCGTCATACTCAGCAGTAAATCGTTTAAATCAACCACCGATGATGCCTCTAACGATTGCTGTATCGCACTAGGCATTGCCTGCTCTATCACTTCTACATCTTGCAATACCAAGTTAGCATGCAACTGATTGCTCGTCTCTAATACAGCTAAGCTATCTTCCAATAAAAACGGGCTTAGCTCCACCGTGCTAGGCAATTCCGCATCGTAATACCCAGCCACCGAAAACTCATCCACCACAGTGCCTTCCACAGCAAAAGGCGACGCTAAAAACGAAGTGTCTTCAACGAACCCCGCTACCGTTGGCTCGGCTACCGCAACATCTTCCACAGTAAAAGGCGATGCTAAAAACGAATATTCCTCAACTGCCTCCGCTGCCGTTGGCTCGGCTACCGCAACATCTTCCACAGCAAAAGGCGGGGCTAAAAACGAATCATCCTCCGTTAGCGGGAGAGATTCCATGACAAGACTCTCATACTCATCTTGAAACGCTGGCTCTATCACATCCGCTTGTTCCAGTTCCAACCCATCCACTAAGCTAGACTCTGACTCCACTGACGGTTCGTACAATACAGGGTCTAAAGCTTCCGCCTCCTCTACAGAGGAGGCCACCTCTAAAGACGATTCTACAGCCAACGATTCCATTTCAAACGACTGCAAATCAAACTCAGCCTCACTATTTTGGGGAGAGCGTTGCGATGCATGAACCTCCACTGTGGGAAATTGAAATGCTGGGGTAATCCCTGGTTTCACCAAGGTTTTCGAGAGTTTATCTTTTTTGAACAGAGAGTCTAACCAGCTCATCATACACGTTTTAATCTTTCCTGCAAAGGGCGTGGCATCAGCTTTAATCATTTCGAGCCTTTTTAGGGCAAATATAATACTTACTAGTATAACTTATATTCTACTCATAAACGTAACGCCTTAACTGAAATCTCCATCGTTTACAGTAAGACCTACTGCCACGTCAGGGCAAAAGCATGAAAACCTAAGTCCCCTCTGTCATTGCGAGCGAAGCGTGGCAATCCCCCACAAAGAAACGGTTAGCTCTTTGTAAGGTACGGGTTTCAACCCACCCGTTCGAGTTTTTTTAGTGCTTTCGCCTCTAACTGGCGGGTGCCAAGCGGGGAGGGCTTCCGCCCATGCGATGAATGTCCAACAGCCTAAGCCTCTTACGCAAGTTCTGTTCATGCAAGAGCGAATGCTCCCCCTTGACCCCACTTTGGCCTTCAGAGCTACGCAATTCAGGCCAAAGAATCATAGTCTACAGTTCAAATACACGCCAATTCAAACTTTGTCATTTTTTATGCTGTTTTGATGTTGAAGTACACGCTTCACCAGCGGAGCTACATCTAACACGCTTCGGCACGCCTGCACGGAGGCCTGCCACAGTTGCGATTCTTCTAACGTAGGTGCTACCAGCACGAACGGCACGGGGGCCAAACTATGAGCCGTATTGGGTGTGCCATCCAGCGTAAGCATGGTATCGGCGTTGCCATGGTCTGCCGTTATCATCAGGGTGATGCCTTGACGCTCGCAGGTGCTAAGCAAGGTTGCCACGGCCGCATCCACGGCTTCTACGGCCTCGATGGTGGCCGCTAGATTCCCTGTATGGCCAATCATATCGGGGTTGGCTAGGTTGATAACGGTGAGTGCGTCTGCATGATGCGTTAGGCGTTCAACGGCGGTATTCAGTAGGGCATCCAAGCTCATGCGGGGGACTTCGTCGTAGGTGGTTACATGGGTAGGGCTAGGAATCAAACACCGATGCTCGTTAGGGTAGGGGGCTTCTTGCCCGCCGTTAAAAAAGTAGGTTACATGGGCGTATTTCTCGGTTTCGGCACACCGAAACTGGCTCCAGCCTTGGGCAGCTACCCAGCCCCCGAGGGTCTCTGTGGCGGGTGCTTGCTTAAAAAACACGTTGCTTTCTGGCAAAGGGCCAGCTTCTACCAAGCAACCCACCCATAGCTGTGGAGACAGTGTCAAGCCTAAATCAGCGTGGGCAGTGGATGGGTGTAATCCCGTCATCAGTTGATGAATGCGATCTGGACGAAAATTGAAGCAGAGTAGGGCATCGCCCGCTTCCACGCCTGTATAGTCAAAATCGGTGATGCTGGGCGGAATAAACTCTTCGCTACGATCCTCGGCATAAATGGCTCGCACGGCTTGCGTTGAAAGAAGTTGCCGAACCCCCTTGCCCTCTAAAATAGCGGCTAAACTCGCCTGTGTGCGTTCCCAGCGGTTGTCTCTATCCATGGCATAAAAGCGTCCGTGGACAGTGGCAATTTGTGGCAGACCCAAATCGTAAAGGGTTTGCTCAATATCTTCTAAAATGGCGTGGGCTTGGTAGGGGGGCGTATCTCGGCCATCGGTAATGGCATGGATGCGTAGCTTGGTAAAGCCCTCATCGGTGGCTTGCCCTAGCAGTTCGGCAAAATGAGTCAATAGGCTATGAACCCCGCCGTTGCTCATTAAACCCACCAAGTGCAAGGTGCTTTGGTGGTGTTGCAAATGCTGCTTGAGGTGTTGCCAAGTAGGGTGTTCGGCCAGTGTTTGCTTGGCGATATAATCATCCATCAGCAGACGTGGATGCGTAAAGGGCTGGCCTGTACCTAGCAGACGATGGCCAATTTCGCTGTTACTCACCTGACCCTCGGGCAGACCCACGGCTCGGCCAGCGGCGGCCAAGGTGGTAAACGGATAGCGTTGAAGGAGGGCATCCCACGTGGGGGTGTGGGCTTGGGCAATGGCGTTGCCCTGTGATTGTGTGCGATGCCCCCAGCCATCTAAAATCACCAAGCAGACGGGGTGGTGAGGGGCAACAGAGGAAGGGGGCAGGGAAGCGTCTTGAGGAAGAACGGTCGGCATGGGGCGAGACCTTTTTTTAAATAGAATCATTGAACGTTCTTCTATCATCTAAAAAACACGCCACCACAACAAGTAAAGGTTTTATTGAGAGTGTTAACTAGAGGTTGTTTACAAACTGTGTTAGCCCACTGCCTTAAGTTGCCCTTTGGGCAACGTTGAGAGGCCGTTCCTCCCTCTCAACACTCTCCCCCCTCCATTATATATAGGGGCTTCGCCCCTATATACCCCATTGATATATGACTAAAATCAAGTTTTTGGTCGAGTTTCGTAAGTGGAATCTATAGAAGACTCTGCAAAAGGGGTGTTTGTCATTGCGAACGTAGTGAAGCAATCTCCTTAGCCTTATCGCTTTTGCGAGGGCGAATGCCCCCGAACGGCTCGCAATGACGGATAGAAAGAAAGTGGGCGGGCAGGTGGATACAATCCGCCTCTACAAGGAGCATCCACAGGAACGTAAGATTGACTCACCGTTTGACGCATCCAACGTGCAACGGCTCATCGCACAAGCCGAATGGCTTTCATTGCATGGGCGAATGCCCCCAAAGGGTAAGAGTTGCGGTATACTAATAGTATCTGTCACGGTGCGTGTTTTTAGAAAACCCAATGCTTTATGACCCCTCCTACCTTTGATACTGATTCCCCTCCACCTACGCCCCCCACCGATGCTCGGCGTAAACGTCGCCGTCGGCGTGCTGGCGATGTGGTTGCCCTTGCCCTTGCCGATGCGGGTAGTCTGTTGCCCCTTCACCACTGGCGTAAACGTGCTGTCATCCTCTTTGTAGCCTTAGGGGCGTTAGGGGTTGGCATTGTGGGGCAGTTGGCCAAGCTTCAGTTTATACAAGGCGACATGCTCAAGGCCAAGGCCAATGCTCAGCATCATAGTGCTAAGGCTCCGCCTGTGTATCGTGGGCGATTGCTTGATAGACACGGTAAATTGCTGGCTCAAGATGCCTTGGTGTACGATGTGTACTTGCATCCTCGTTTTTTTGAAGGCCAAACCCCCGAGCAAGTCTCCAAGGCGATGGCTCCTATTCTGCAACAAAACGAAGCCGAACTGCTGGATAAAATTAGCAAAGCGGGTAAAAACACCGTAACTATTGCCCGTGGATTAAGCCGTGACCGATGGCTGGCACTTAAGAAGTTGCGGGTGGATATGCCCATCATCAACGAGAAAACCAACGAGCCTGAACGAGACGAGCAGGGTAATGTGTTGCTACGCAAATCGCCCATTAACGGCCTAGACCCCTATCAACGCCCAACACGTCACTACCCCGAGGGGAACATGGCCGCCCATGTGCTAGGCTTTGTCAACGATTATTCCAACGTGGTTTCGGGTGTGCAAGCCAAACTAGCCCCCGTGTGGAAGGTGGAACAACAGCGAAAAACAGGCCTTGATTGGATTGATGGCAAGGGACAACCCTTGGTGCAAAACGTGGATGCCTTACGCTACTACATTGAAACAGGCCAAACCCACGATGTGGAACTCACCTTGGATAAACGGATGCAGTTTGTGGCCGAAGCCGCCATTCGTAAAGGCGTGTTAAACAACAATGCCGAACGTGGAGTGGCCTTAATGATGGATGTGCGTAACGGCGAGCTACTCTCGTTTGCAAGCTACCCCACCTTTAGCCCCAGTCAGTTTTGGAAGGGCAAAGCCAAAGAGCTAAAAAACTGGGCGATTACGGATGTGTATGAGCCAGGTTCTACCATCAAGATTTTAACCACGGCCATTGGCTTGGATACTGGCGTGATTACGCCTAGTAGTCGTATTAACGATGTGGGTAAAATGAACATTGGTGGCTGGTGGATTCAAAACTACGATTACAACAAACGTGGGGCTCCTGGTAGCATTGATTTAGTGTATCTGCTTCAGCATTCCTCTAACATCGGCTCGGCGACTATTGCGATGCGTATCCCCGAAAAAAAGTATTACGCCATGTTGGATAAATTGGGCTTTGGCCACAAAACAGGCATTGATATCACGGGCGAATCGGCGGGGCGTTTGCCCCCCCTCAACGAATGGGGCATTGCTCGTCATGCAAGCTTAGGCTACGGTTACGGCTTAATTTCTACGCCCTTGCAACTGGCTGCGGCGGTGGGTGCTGTGGCCAACGGTGGGGTGTGGGTTCCGCCGCACGTGATACGTAACATTCGCTTGCGGAATAACGAGGTACTTTCCACCAAGGAGATGAAACGCCTGCTGGATTTAACCGATAAACGCCAAGTATTTAAGCCCGAAACCTCGAAGCAGTTAACCGCCCTGCTTGAAAAAAGCCTAAGCACCAATAAAGATCATCCCGCTAACTTGGGGATTTTGCCTGTAGCGGGCAAAACAGGTACGGCTCGTAAAGCGGTGGAAGGTGCCAAGGGCTACGGCAATAACTTGTACACCAGTTTTATAGGATACTTTCCTGCCTATCAACCAAAATACTTGATTATGGTGGTGGTGGATAGCCCCAAGCGTGCCGAGGCGTGGGGGTCCACGGTGGCGGCTCCTGTGTTTCGAGAAATGGCCATGCAGGCGATACACTACTACGGGTTGGCACCTAATAAAAAGGTAGATGTGCAAGGAGCCAAACTCCCTGAACCCAAGCCTATTGTGTCTCAAGGTGTGTCTCAAACCGCTGTTTCGTCACAGGCAAGTAACAAGGGGCGTTAGCCTTCATATAGTCTCTTAAAAAGTTTCTTTTGCATGTCTATACGTTGTCGCTACGCCCCATTTGTTCAGTCATGGTGTTTTGTCTACACTCCTTCACAAACGGGTCTAGGCTCCTCGTCTAGCCTATGCCTAAAAAACTTTTTAAAAAACTATACGAAAAAATAAGGGTTTAATTAGATGTCGTCTGAGTTTTGTCAAACGTTATTCGATCAACGCTGGCAATCGACGCTTGACGATTTAAAAGAAACGCATCGTTATCGTTCCCTGCCAATTGCTTCCCCAGTTGCTACAACAGAAGGGGATTGGCTGCAAACCACCGATGAACAGCGGTTGATTAACCTAAGTAGTAACGATTATTTGGGCTTGCGTCATCATCCTGTGTTGGTTCAAGCGGCTCAAGAGGCTTTGGCTACCTACGGCGTGGGCATGGGATCGTCTCGGTATATAGGGGGTAATAGCTACTTGTATGAACGGCTAGAAACGGCCGTGGCACACTGGAAGCGGACTGAGGCGGCCTTGGTGTTCCCGACAGGGTTTCAAACAAACCTAACGGCCTTACCCGCTTTGTGTGGTGCGGGAGATGTGATTGTGATGGATAAGCTCAACCATGCGAGTTTGGTGGATGGATCCAAGTTAAGCGGTGCCAAGGTGTTACGGTATCGTCACTTGGATTTAGCCGATGCCGAACGTCGATTGCAACAAGCGGCCGCCTACCGTTCGCCCCACGGGCAAGTGTGGTTGGTGAGTGATTCACTCTTTTCCATGGAGGGCAACTTCCCCGATTTACATGCTTGGGTGGCTTTGGCAAACCAGTACGGAGCCGCGACCTACCTTGATGAAGCCCATGCGTGTGGCGTGTTTGGGGCCACTCGTGCTTCTGGCTTGGCGGAACAGATGGGCTGTAGCCACCGCATTACGGTACACATGGGAACCTTTAGCAAAGCCTTAGGCGGTTTAGGGGGCTACCTTGCGGGCAATAAGCTGATGATAGAGTTTTTAAAAAACAAGGCACGGGGTGTGATTTATACCACCGCCTTACCCCCTGCCGTGTTAGCTAGCAATGCAACGGCCGTGACACTGATTCAAACGCCTGCTTCAGCAGAGGCTATTCAGCCTGTACAGCGTTTGTGGCAACATATTCACACCCTACGCAAGATGCTCCCCCCTGAGGTGTTGCCTGTGCAGGCTAGCCCTATTTTACCCCTGTATGTGGGCGATGCTGGGCGTGCCTTGCAGTTGGCCAATGAGTGTCGTGAGCGGTTTGGGGTGCAACTAACGGCGGTGCGTCCGCCAACGGTACCACAGGGGCGGGCGATGCTGCGTCTCTCTGTTTCGGCAGGTTTGAGCGATGAGCAAGTATCACAAACCCAAGCCTGCCTCTCGTTTTTACAACCCAGCCTCATTCGTTAGTGTTAAGAGGTGAAAGAAAAACGAAACGGTTTAAAACTAGTTGTAAACAGCCCCTAACTAAAAGCGAGCTTCCCTTATTTAGGCAAAGTTTATAAAAAAACAATACAAAAACGAGGTTTTGATTTATAATTGTAACAAAGTGTGAAGCACACTCATTTACTTCCCTCTCGTTTAATACCATTTTCACAAATGAAGAGCGTGTAGGTGATTTCTAGGAGCTTAGACTCGCAGATGAGTGCGGTGTGCATAGAGGTACATAAGCTCATCGAGAATCGTAGCGACAACGAAAGCGACAGACGCCCTCTATTTATGAAATTGGTATAATTTAAAAGCCTTGCCTTTTTGATAGTGTTTATCACTACCTCGACCGTTTTTTACAAAATCAGGATGTGTTTTCATTCATATGAACATGAACTTACCCCCCATTTTTCCCAATTTAGCGGATTTCGAGGAAGAAGCTCCAGAGAGTGAGCCTTTGGCCAAACTGTTGATTATCGACGACGAGGCAAGTATTCGGCGGATTTTAGAGGCTCGGTTTAGATTGCTTGGCTTTGATACGGCAACAGCAGCCGATGGCGAACAAGCCTTATTGGTGTTTGAACAGTTTAAACCCGATATTCTGGTATTAGATATTATGATGCCCAAGCTCGATGGGTTTGGTGTGTTACGAGAACTACGAAAACACTCCGATGTGCCTATTATTTTGTTGACGGCCTTGGGCGATGTTTCAGATAGAATTACAGGCCTTGAGCTAGGGGCAGATGATTATGTCGTCAAGCCCTTTAGCCCTAAAGAGCTAGAAGTGCGGGTTAAAACCATTCTACGGCGTGCCACCGCCATGAGTAGTAATAAACGCTTAGCCCCAAGCTTGATGAAAGAGGCCACCCCCAAGGAAACATCGAGCTATGTGCTAACCTTAGGGGATTTAAAGATAGACTTTCCCAAACGACACGTTTACCGTGCGGGGCAACGCATACGCCTAACAGGTATGGAGTTTTGCCTGCTGGAATTGCTAGCCACTCATTCGGGTAAATCGTTTACTCGTGCCGAAATTCTGCAACATGTGTGGAGCTATCCACCGGATCAGCGTATTGATACACGGGTGGTGGATGTGCATGTCTCTCGCTTGCGTGAAAAACTGGAGCTAGACAAATCTCAGCCAGAATATATTTTAACGGCACGAGGAGTCGGCTACATGTTTCAAAAACTAGCCAACACCCCCGATGAGGATGCTTCCTCGGTAGAGGCTAGCTAAGGTGGGGATGAAGGAGAGTCCGTCTCCCTTTTGCCTCGATACATCTTGTGCGGTGGTGGCCAAGGCAGAAGGGCGTGCAGGGTATGTGCAGTTTGCTAGCCCTAGCCTAAGTACAACCTTTGCCACCTTGCCCCCTGTTGTGCTACAGGTGGCTCATGCGTGGGCTTGCCAGTTAGAGCAGTGGCCAAACGTGGAACGTGTGTATTGGTTTTTGTTAAGCGAGCAGGTACGCCACTTGCATTATCATCTATTTCCACGATTTGTAAATGATACCTTGCGTGGCACGGCGTTATTTGATGCTCGGTTTGAAGCAAGCCACCCCCCTGAATGGACGCAGGAGCAATGTCTCTGTTTAGAGCAGTTTTGCCATCAGTACCATGTAGCTTTGCTACCCCCCACCCCCTAGATAGTGGCAGAATGAGGCGGAATGATAAAGTGTGAAGAGGTGTGAGCGTGTGTCGGAATCGGTTATAAACTGGGCAAACTGGATGCAGCACTGCCTACAGCTAGCAAACCAAGCCCTACCCCTTGATGTGCCTGTAGGAGCCGTGCTACTTAGTGAGACGGGGGAACTGCTGGGCGAAGGCTTTAACACCCGCGAGCGTGATCAGAATCCCTTGGGTCATGCGGAGTTGAATGCCTTGCAACAGGCCAGCCAACGCCTTGGCCAATGGCGACATCGTGGTAGCACCGTGGTGGTAACACTCGAACCCTGCCCGATGTGTGCCAGTGCCTTGGCACAAGCAGGAGTTCGGCGTATTGTGTATGGGGCTAGCGATGCCCACATGGGTGGTTGTGGTGGCTGGTTAGCCGCCCATGCCAAGCCAAGCCCCCCGCAGATTGTGGCAGGTATATTGGAATCAGCGTGCCAAGCCCAACTACAACAATTTTTTACTCAATTACGGCAATCAAGCTAATACTCAGTCTCAATGATTTTCTAAAAACTCCTACAAACAGTGTGTTTTTTGCTCTCTCTGCCCTTGCCCCGCTTGGGGTTGCTATACTAACTATCAATTTCATAAATAAAGTGCGTCTGCCGCTTTCGTTGTCGCTACGATTCTCGATGAGCTTATGTACCTCTATGTACACCGCCCTCATCTGCGAGTCTAAGCTCCTAGAAATCAACTACACGCCCTTCATTTGTGAAAATGGTATAAGGTTCATTGTTTGTTACATTGCTTCAGTTTATTCCTTCATCAGCCGACAATTTATGTATAGTTAAACCCTTGTTTTTCCGTACATATTTAGATAGTAAGTTCACTAAGTCTTTTCTAAATGGGGTCTCTAGGGGCGAAGCCCCTAGAATAACTCAGGGGGAGAGCTTGAGAGGTTTTTCACAAGGGGGATCTTGCGTAAAAATTGAGATTCTCCCTCCTCACTGTGGGGGCGAACGCCCCGGCCTCTCAGCATTGCCCAACGGGCAATACAAAACGAAGAGCTTAGGAACAGGCTGAAATCTTTTCAAACTACGATAAAGCTATTTTTAACTATTCTTATTGTTTAATAAAGAGAGTGAAACACGTGTAATGATGTCCATTGCGTCCAATAAGCCTCGCAAAAAAAATGCGAACACGCCTCATCCTGCCATGAGCCATGCTAATATTATTTTAAAAGGACATGGATTAGGGCAACGTTTAGATCCTCCTTTGGAATCCTCATTGTTAAACGACGACACCGACGCATCCTTAGAGCCGATGACCCTAGCCGAGAACTTCGTCCCACTCGATACCATCAACAACAAAGAGGAAGACCCCGAGATCATGGTGGCCTTGCTTGAGCAACTTGAAGGAGAAGTATCTACTTTAGATGCTCGTGGCTTTGTAACGCAAGTAGAAGGGGATTCTGAATGGCAAAGCACCCCTGTAACGGAAGCCCCCACGGCTAGTGACAGTGAGGATGTGGCGGATGATTCTGTTAAAATCTATTTACACCAAATAGGCAAAATCCCGTTACTTACTGCCACTGAAGAGCTAGAGCTAGCACGGCGTATTGCTGAAGGCGATGAGCGAGCCAAGAATCGCTTAGTGCGTGCCAACCTTCGGCTGGTTGTATCGATTGCCAAAAAGTATATTGGGCGAGGACTTTCCTTTTTAGATCTGATTCAAGAGGGTAACTTGGGGCTGATACGTGCCGCTGAAAAGTTTGATTACCGCAAGGGCTTCCGTTTTTCGACCTATTCCACATGGTGGATACAGCAATCGATGGTAAGGGGCATCTCTGAAAAATCACGCACCATTCGCCTTCCTATTCACCTGATTGAAACGGTGAACAAAATCCGCCGTGTGTCTCGTCAATTAACAGAGGAAAATGGGCTGCCCCCTAGCCGTGAAGAACTCGCCCAACGTTTAGATATTGACGAAAGTCGGTTGAGCATGATTTTGAGTGCTACGCAAGGCACCATTAGTTTAGAAAACCCCGTGAGTATTAAAGATCAAAACGCGAAGATTTCTGATTTTATTACCGATGATACCCTTGTGTTGCCTGATGATCAAGTGCAAAGCGAATCGATGCAAAAGGATGTGGCACAACTGTTACTGATGCTCCGTTCTCGAGAGCGGGATGTGTTGAAGCTCCGTTTTGGATTAACTGATGGTAATAAACGCACCTTAGAAGAAATTGGCCAGTTGTTTGGCGTTTCACGCGAGCGGGTGCGTCAGCTAGAAAACCGAGCCTTAAACAAGCTTCGTCGGTTGTGCCGTAATAGCAAGCAAGTGTATAACTTACGTTACTACTTACAATAGCCCGTTTTTGTTCAAGCTTATACCAACTCTCTGTTTAAATAGCGTAATACCAATTTCATAAATAAAGGGCGTCTGTCGCTTTCGTTGTCGCTACGATTCTCGATGAGCTTATGTACCTCTATGTACACCGCACTCATCTGCGAGTCTAGGCTCCTAGAAATCACCTACACGCCCTTCCTTTCTAAAAATGGTATAAGAACTGGTTTCTTTTTAGGGGGGCAACGGGGGCGTTAGCCCCATAGGTGCTAAGATAAAAGCTTGGAAGGGAGAGTTTGTCGGGGGCGTTGCTCTCGGCAAAGAGGTGAAACCCAATGGCCTGCTTCAAATTGTATAATACTACAGTCACACACCGCTTGCCTTAACACTTCGAATATCATCTGAAATCGACGCCAGGCACACGTAGCTAATCCCGACTTCAGGGGGAAAAAGCCCTTTCGTAAACAATCGTTCACTCAAGAGC
>JBJTUB010000352.1:0-3637 GCA_046080465.1 Vampirovibrionales bacterium
GATTTCAGATGATATTCGAAGTGTTAAGGCAAGCGGTGTGTGACTGTAGTATTATACAATTTGAAGAAGGCCATTGGGTTTCACCTATTTGCCGAGAGCAACGCCCCCGACAAACTCTCCCTTCCAAGCTTTTATCTTAGCACCTATGGGGCGTTAGCCCCATTAATAAACCTAGGGGGGAGAGTTTGAGAGGGAGGAACGGCCTCTCAAAATTGCCCGTAGGGCAATACAAGGCGACAAGCGTAGGGATAGGATACGCTATTTAAGATTTTAATTGGTATTAGAACCCTCGACAAACTCTTTTACAAAATCTTCTATACACATTGCTGAAGAATAGCATCGATCACCGAGGCCGTTGTTGGTAACTCATCACGATACAGCCACTGCACCCCCTGCGGTGCCTGCACCTTTTGCAGCCAAACCCGTTGCCGACGGGCGTACTGACGCACCTGAATAGCAATCACTTCCTTGGCCTTGTGGAGGTTCAATGTGCCTTGCAACACCTGTTGCAACACGGGGTAGCCGTGGGCTACTTGCAAGGCATGGGCATCGGCACCGTAGGTTTGCACCAGTGTAGCCACTTCCTCAAGCCAGCCATCAGCCAGCATGGTATCAATGCGTTGTGCTATGAGTTCCCAATGATGTGCTTTATCACGAAACCCCAAGGCAAACCAATACACAGGAGGCATAACCCCTGACGGAAACTGTTGACTCACCCAACTGGGCTGAGGCGTTTGTGGCACAGGTTGCCCTGTAAGCAGGTTAATTTCTAAAGCACGCACAATCCGCTGGGCATCGGTGGGCATCAGTTGGCTTGCCCGAATCGGGTCGAGCTGTTGCAATCGCTGAAACACACCAGCCAACCCCTGTTGGGCAATCTCGGCTTCCAGTTGTTGCCGAAGCTCGGGATGCGTGGCCACGTTGGCCAAGGCCATCGGCTCAAACAAACTACGTAAATAAAACCCAGTGCCACCCACAAAAATAGGGGTCTTACCACGCTGATAACACTCTAGCAAGGCGGCCGTGGCGTGCTGCTGATATTGCCCTGCCGAAAAAGCCTCGTTGGGAAGAGCCACATCCATGACATGATGCACAATGCCTTCACGTTCTTCAGGTGTGGGGGTCGCCGTACCAATGTTTAGCCCACGGTACACCAACTGAGAATCGGCGTTAATCACTTCGCCATTTAATTGCTTGGCTAAGGCCACGCCCACAGCCGTTTTACCTGTCGCTGTAGGCCCCGTGATAATGATAATAGGGCGTAGCGGACGAGAGCGTTCGGCAGGGTGAACGGCTGTTGTTACTGGGGCAGGATGAAAAGACATGGGTACACGAACCCTTTAATGTTTAGAGAGTAGTAGAAGTTGTTTTCAAAAGCCCTTTAGGGCAACTTGCCACCAAGAAGCAAGAAAGAAGCGGTTTAAAACTATTTGCAAACAGCTCCTAGTTAACACTCTCAATGCGTTTATTTATGCTATAGTAGCGTAAACAGACCTTTATCGCAAATGTTGCCTTGTTCCGCACGATCCCTTTTTTTAGAAATACGACTCCTTAATGATGCTGGCCTACACCTTTCCCCTAACTTCCTCCGTTCCGCTACCCAGTGCCAACCAAGTAAGCGATGCTTTGGCACCGTGGCAACCGAGCCAAGCCGCCGTGTTAAACGCCATGGCCTCGTTAGCCCCACCCCAAGCACAACAACTGATGCAAGCCTTTCAGCAAAGCGTTACAACCAAAGGTAAACTCATTCGCCCCACCTTGGCGTTATTAATGCTAGAAGCCTTAACGCATCAACCCACCTGCCAACTTTCTGCCGAGGATGCCCGTGTGCGTCTTGCCAGCGTGAGTGAGCTTATTCATCTAGCCACCTTGCTACACGACGATGTGTTGGATGAAGCCGATACCCGCCGTGGCAAACCCACGGTTCGCTTTAGCTTGGGCAACCATACGGCCATTTTAGCAGGCGATTTTCTGCTGGCCAAAGCATCGCAAACCTTAGCCAGTTTAGGGCATTTAGAGATTGTACGTATTTACAGCGACGTACTAGCCTACTTGTGTGATGGCGAATTGTTACAGCACGAACTGTGCTTTAACAGAGAAGCCAGCACTTGGGAACGCTACGAGCAGAAAAACAATGGCAAGACAGGCTCGCTTTTTGCTGCAACCCTTGAGGCCGTGGGGCAATGGGTGGGCGTCGCCCCCGAAGCACTCACGGCACTGCATCAATCGGGCTTGGAGTTTGGCATGGCGTTTCAGCTAATGGATGATGTGCTAGATTACACCACCGATGCTGCCACCCTTGGTAAGCCTGTGTTAGATGATGCACGGCACGGGATTATTAACGCCCCGTTGCTGTTTGCCCTAGAAGAGGCCCCCACACTCGTGGGGGATGCCTTACAGGCCTTGTTTGAAGTCGCACAAGCCCAGCAACCCCAAGCTCAACCCCAAAGGCAACCCCAAGTGCCGTATCCTACCGAGGCCTTGGCTCAGCAATTAAAAACAGCTCTGCTACAAACGCAGGCCTTGGCACGCACCCAAACACTAGCGTTTGAACTAACACAACAGGCCTTAAATCGCTTGGCAAGCCTACTCACTCCCCAAGCACAACAAAGCCGAGCCTTTACCGCCTTGTGTCACGTGATGTTAGCCAATGTACAACGCCGATATTAAGCCTGCCTTAGCCAACCCACGTGCGTAACGGAAAATGCTCGCTTACCTTGGCTAAGTTGTTCAGGCGTTCTTGGCTAGGGGGCTGGGTTAGCTCGCTAGTATTCAAATAACTATGGCCGTACATTGTTTTCAAGCTTTGCAGGGTGGCCTTAATCATCGTAGGTAGGCCTTGTTGAGCATCAGGAGGCAGCGTTGCTTTTGCTTTTTCAGCCAGAAGCCGAACTTTATCCGCAGCCTCTAGCGGTAGATTGTGACGCAACGTGCCTTGCGTATCGTTCAGCTTGCTTAGCTTGTCTGAGGTTGTTTTGGCCAACTGCAACAAGTTGTTCGCTAGTTTCTCTAAGGCGGGCGTTTTGCGTTGGGCTTGGGTTAAGGTTTCTGTCAGTTGTTGCAAGCCCATGTATAGTATTTTAAATAATTTACGACTCTTTTCCAAAGAAGTGCTGAATGGCTTCGTAGAAGTATAGCCCTAAACATATCCCATCTGTACAGTCTACTACGATTCAAAAATATTTCAAAATACTATAATCGAAAGGAACGACTGTTGGGGGTAAGGGTTTTGATACCAAAGGCTGACACAAAGGCCAGTTCCCTTGGCGGGGCAACTGTTTTTTAGGAAACAACGATTGCGAGACGTGAGACGCAGGAAGGGCTAATTGAATGGAAGGACTCATTTGAAATCATACACCTAATCTATATCTATAATCGATAGTATTATAGATAGCTACAAGCGAAATGTATAGGATGCGTCTCAGTTACTTACAGGTTGTGAAAACGCACACGGCACGACCCTTCAACTAGTCTTCTCTCTCTCTTTCTTTCTCCAAGAGACCCTAAAAGTCAGAGTTCTCGAAGGCGATGCACCGTGGCTGGCAAGTCGGCAGCTAAACGAATCTGTTGATTCGGGCGACTGATTCGGCGGTGTGCGGGCGGTATGAGACGGTTGAATACACTCACAACCCCATTA
>JBJTUB010000353.1:0-1516 GCA_046080465.1 Vampirovibrionales bacterium
CCCCCCCCCCCCCCCCCCCCCCCCCCCCCCCCCCCCCCCCCCCCCCCCCCCCCCCCCCCCCCCCCCCCCCCCCCTCCCCCCTCCCAAAACCCCCAACCTCTCAACGTTGCCCATAGGGCAATGCGAAACGATGAGCGTAGAGACCTCGAAAAACCCTTTTGCAGAGCCTTCTATAACGGAAACAGTCTTCATTGAACCACAAACACTGTTAGACTTTTAGGGTCTCCTGGAACAACCTAAATAGCCCCTAGACATTTAGACTGTTTATGCTAAAGTATTATTAATTAGTTTACTTAATAAGCGTCCTTAGTTCAGTTGGTAGAACGTCGGTCTCCAAAACCGGATGTCGTGGGTTCGAGTCCTACAGGGCGCGATTTTTTATGCTTAATAGTACCAAGCGTCTGGATGATTGCTACTGGCTCCGTGTTGGGTGGTTTCTGTACCAACAGGGGCAGGGCCTCCTGAAAACAAGGGGGTGCTAATACTTAGGCCGTTAAGTGAATCACTGGCATCGCCATAACGGTACGGAGGAGTGTTGACGACGGTGCGTGGCCCTGCCATTAATCGACCATCGTAACTAATGGCAAAGCGTCCGGGGTGAGCATCGCTTGAGCCGTCGGGGTCGATATAAAAACCGACACTCCCTGTATTACCAGCAATATCATTAAAGTTATCGTCTAATAAAAGGCTGATGACGGTGCCGTTGTGCATCAAAATATGACAAGATCCTGTGGCGGTGTTAAAATCGCATTCACCTGTACTGCCTACCTCGCCTGTGGCGGTCAGGTTAGGGCAACTGCGTACAAAGTTTAAGCGTTTTACCATAAGGGCGGCTCGCGTACTAGCTGCAAAAGCCCCTGTTGTTTGAGTAGCCCCTAGCCCATGATAGGCATCCATCATGGCGGCCATACTTTCTTTAGTGACAGACATCATGGCACTATTACCAACGGCGTTAAGCACTTTAGGTACAGCAAAGATAGCAATAAGGCCTAAAACAGCCAAAGAAACCAATAGTTCACTGAGGGTAAAGCCTTGCTGATAGTTAATACGGAAAGATGAAAGAGTAATCATACACGATAAAGCCTTAGAAAAGCCACAACCCCAAGAAGCATCATGGGATTGTGGCCAATGAATAGATTTGAAACTAAACGCTTACCAAGCAAACCACGAGTTGGCGTGATCGGCACCGGTACCACCGTTAGCAAGGGTGTTAGCACCGTTCGCACCCCCTTGGCCGGTGATAATCGACCCAGTCATCTGTGGAGCACCGTAGCCATAAACACCACTTGAAGCACCACTAACAGCATTGGTACCACCCATTAAACGACCATCAAAGCCAAGGGCAAAAACAGCGGGTTCCATATCGCCTGCCCCATCAGGGTCTACCATAAACATTATTTTACCGCGGTTACCAGCACTTGGGCCAACGGCTCCAGAGTTATCGTTGAAACTATCGATCAAATCAATACCCAACACCGCACCGTTGTGCATTAGAATGTGACATGGGGTTGCCGTG
>JBJTUB010000354.1:0-11048 GCA_046080465.1 Vampirovibrionales bacterium
CCGTTTAATAGGGGCTGTTTGCAACTAGTTTTCAACCGCTTTTTTCTTATACCATTTTTAGAAATGACGGGCGTGTAGGTGCTTTCTAGGAGCCTATACTCGCAGATGAGTGCGGTGTACATAGAGGTACATAAGCTCATCGAGAATCGTAGCGACAACGAAAGCGGCAGACGCCCTTTATTTATGAAATTGGTATTACTTCTTGGTGGGGGGCTGCCCTAAAAGGCAACGTTGAGAGGCCAGGGCGTTCTCCCCCACAGTGAGGAGGTACAATCTCAATTCTTACGCAAGATCCTCATTGTGAAAAACCTCTCAAACTCTCCCCCCTAAGTTATTCTAAGGAGAACATATAGTTAAAACCCTATTTTTCCGAACACTTTTATGCTCTTTCGTTAACCAAACTCAAGTGGGGGGCAACGGGGGCGTTAGCCCCCGTTAATAATTCTAGGGGGGAGAGTTTGAGAGGGAGGAACGGCCTCTCAAGATTGCCCGTAGGGCAATGCGAAACGAGGAACTTAGAAATGTACGGAAAGATAGTAATTCCACTATACTCTGAAAGCTACAAGGAACCCCTTGATTTACAACAACGCTTATGCGTTAATAAAAGTAATGCTTTTTCTATGTCATAACCTTTTTAAAAAAGATTCTGTTTTTCCTTAATTAAAAAAAAGAAAAAGCTTTTATTCAGTAGGTTTCGGTTGTGTTATTTTGTCTCAATGATACATTATCTTACCAGCGTCAATAAAGGAATTTGTTAAACCATGGGTGTCATTACTAAAAAACGGAAAATTATTTTGGCCTGTGCCGATTGTCAATCTCGTAATTACAGCAGTTTTAAAAATGCGAGCAACCACCCCGAACGCTTAGAGCTGTACAAGTTTTGCCGTAAGTGCAACACACACACGCTCCACAAAGAAACCAAATAGTCGTCTAGGTTTTGAAACACATGGACGCTTCTACCAACCCTTCTACTAACAAGCAAACGCTTACAGTGCCACACACCTTAGGCGAACTCTTTCCGCTCACTGCACAACAAACGCTGGTGAAGGCGAATCGTTGTTTGTTTTGTCACGATGCACCCTGCATTCAAGCCTGCCCTACGGGCATTGATGTGCCGTTGTTTATTAAACAACTGGCCTCTAACGCTCCTTTGGCGGCGGCGGATACGGTGTTGCAATCCAACCTGCTGGGCTATTCCTGCGGGACAGTTTGCCCAACACAGCAATTGTGCGAAGGGGCTTGCGTGTTGAATGATCGAGACGAGGCTCCTATTGAAATCGGTTTGCTGCAACAACAAGCCGTCGCCCATGCGTTAGCCACCCATAAGCATCCGCAATTAAAGCGTTTGGCTCCCTTGGTGCCGTATCAAACCGTGCTAGGGCATAAGCGGGTGGCCATCATCGGGGGTGGGCCAGCGGGGCTTTCTGTGGCTTACGAGCTAGCCCAAGCGGGGGTAGACGTGACGGTGTACGAACAACGCTCACAACTCGGAGGCTTGAATCAGTTTGGCATCTCGCCCGATAAACTATCGGTGGCTCAAAGCGAAGCCGAAGTGCAGTGGCTCATGCAGGCAGGGTTTAACGTGCGATTAAACCACCAAGTAACGCTGGATCGAGACGTAGAGCTGTTTGATGAAGGCTTGACCTTGCAAGAATCCGCCTTTCGTCGATGCTCCTTGCACGAGCTAATTCACACACACGATGCCATGCTGTTGGCCGTGGGTTTGGGGGCAAGTCACTCGCTGCCTCACCTGCACTGGAGCCAACAGGTGCAAGAGGCCAAGCCGTGGATTGAAGAGGCTCGTTTGCACCCTGAAACCAAGCAGCTGCAAGGCTGTAATGTGGTTGTGGTAGGTGGGGGCAACACGGCCTTAGATGCAGCCATTCGGTCGGCTCAGTTGGGGGCTTCGGTGACGGTGGCCTACCGTCGCAAGCTCAATCAACTCTCTGCTTACCCCCAAGAAGTAGCCAAGGCACGACGCTTAGGCGTTCAGTTTGTGGAATCGGCCTTGCCTATAAGCTACGATGGTGTGCGTAGCCAACTGACTGTGGAAATTAAACAACATCACGATGTGCTGATGCCCTTGCCTGCGGATTTAGTTCTGCTGGCCGTGGGGCAACAAACCCACCCACTCACGGATGCGTTGCGGTGGCTTGGCACTCATGAACGAGCCAAGGTGTGGGTCGTGGGCGATGCCGCCAATGGCGGTAAGGAAGTCGTCAACGCCGTGGCGGATGCCAAGCACGTGGTGACACAACTGCTAGAGCGTTGGACGCAGTACACACCCAATACGCCAACATCAACTGGGTTTGTGTCGTCTCCGTTATCATTGTTGCACCGCAGCACCGTTTACGCCGATGCCGATGCACCTTCTTCCCTATCTTCCACTGTTCCTGTGCAAGGCTAGGCGATGTGTTATCACCCTAATTGAGATTTGTGATTATGCTTTTTTCTCCTCCTCATTGCGATGTCCTCACCCCCGAATACGTGGATTTAAGTACCAACGTGGGGGGCATTGTCTCGCCCAATCCCTTTTGGCTGGCTTCAGCACCGCCCACCAATTCGGCGTATCAGGTGTGCAAAGCCTTTGAACAAGGCTGGGGCGGAGCGGTGTGGAAAACGCTCACCAACAGCCCGATTGTCAATGTTTCCTCACGGTATGGAGCCTTGCACTACAAGCAACACCGCATGATGGGGTTTAACAATATCGAGCTGATTAGCGAAAAAACCGTGGCTCAAAATTGTCAGGAAATGGCCGAAGTTAAACAACGGTTTCCTAAACATGCCGTGGTGGCCTCGCTCATGTTTGAAGAAAAAGAGGCGTGGCAAGAGGCCGTTAAACAGTGCGAAGCCGTGGGGGTGGATGGCTTTGAACTCAATTTTGGGTGTCCGCATGGCATGTGCGAGCGGGGGATGGGATCCACCATCGGGCAAAACCCCGAGCTAGTCGAACGCATCACGGGTTGGGTGAAGGTCGTGGCCACAAAACCTGTGTTAGTCAAGCTCACGCCTAACATCACCGATATTACGGTGGCTGCGTTGGCTGCCAAGGCATGCGGAGCCGATGGGGTTTCGCTTATTAACACTATTAACAGTGTGATGGGGGTAGATTTAAACACGCTCTCTCCGTTGCCCAGTGTGCGGGGGTATTCGAGCCATGGCGGGTATTGTGGCCCCGCCGTCAAGCCGATTGCCCTGCATCATGTGAGCCAAATTGCCCAACACCCCGAGCTTCAAGGATTGCCTATTTCAGGCATTGGTGGTATTGAAACTTGGCAGGATGTGGCCGAGTTTTTAGCCTTGGGAGCCTCAGGGATTCAAGTAGCCACGGCGGCCATGCACTATGGCTTTAAACTGGTGCAAGAAATGGAACACGGGTTGCGTCAGTACCTGCATGCACAAGGCATGCACAGCGTACAACAGCTGGTGGGACAAGCCGTGCCACGCATTCAACGCTGGGAAGCCTTGGATTTAAACTACGCCGTTAAGGCACACATTAACGCCGACACCTGTATTGGATGCCAACTCTGCTACGTAGCCTGCGATGAAGGTGCGCATCAGGCCATTGCCCTACCCAACGAGGGGCGGATTCCAAACATTATCGAGGAAGCCTGCGTGGGGTGCAATCTTTGTAGCCATGTGTGTCCTGTAGAGGCGTGTATTACCATGGTGCCAACGGCTGAAAGTAACACGGCTCCCTACCTGCCTTGGTCGGAACATCCCAAAAATACAAGGTCAGCGTGTTCTGCTTCTTAGCCAAAAGAGGTCTACACAGTCAAAAACGAAGGTCTTTTAGTCATGTCTCTCTTAACGGATACTCATTCTCTTACCGATACGCTCAATAATTCCCTGAATGAACAACGCAGTGTTTGCTTCGTTACGTTAGGGTGTAAAACCAACCTGCTAGAATCCTCGGCCTTGGCCGAACAGTTTAAATCGCACGGATGGCACATTCACAGCGATACCCAACAACCCGCCAGTTTGTTTGTGTTTAACACCTGCACCGTGACCGAAAAAGCCGATGCCGAAGGTCGTCGACTCATTCGCCAAACCAAACGGCATCATCCCAACGCACGTATCGCCGTTACGGGGTGTTATGCCCAAGTCGCCCCCGAGGTCTTTCAATCCATGGAGGGCGTGGATTTTGTTATCGGCAACAACTATAAAGACTCTTTAGCCGATATTGTGCTAAATCAGTACCAAAACCACTATGCCGATTTAGCCGATGGCCCCTTAGTATTGGTGGATGAGTTTGAAAAAAGCCGAGAATTGGCCGCTCCCACAGGCAGTTACGCAGGCATTGAGCGAACCCGTGGCAGTTTAAAGATTCAAGATGGCTGCGATTATAAATGTACCTATTGCATTATTTGGCAAGGGCGGGGGCCTAGCCGTAGTTTGTCGCCCCAGTTGATTGTACAGCAGGTGCAACGTATGGTGGATGAAGGCTTTAAGGATATTGCCCTAACAGGCATTAATATTGGCCAGTACCGCTACGAAGGGGGCTACGAACTGCCCGAACTGCTAGAAACCATTATCGCCAAGGTCGTCGCTCCTGATGATGCCTATCGCTTACGACTCACCTCGTTAGACCCGCTGGAGGTCACGCCTCGCTTGATGGATGTGATGCAAGCCAGTAACGGACGCATTGCCCCGCATGTGCATTTAAGTACACAATCGGCACACGATGGCGTATTGAAAAGCATGGCTCGCCGTCATCATGTGGCCGATTTGTACAGCGTGTGTCAAGGCTTGGTCGAGCGGATGCCCAGCATCGGGATTGGCTGCGATGTGATCGTCGGCTTCCCCACTGAAACTGACGAGGCGTTTGAAGACACCTACCGTGTGTTGAGTGAGATTCCCATGCACTTTATGCACGTGTTTCGGTATTCTCCTCGGCCAGGAACCCCCGCCGCTAGCATGAGGCCACAAGTGCCAGAACGCATCCGTAAAGAACGTGCCATACGACTGATTGAATTGGCTAACCAAAAGAAACACGCCTTTTTACAAAGCTTGGTAGGCCAAACACTGCCCGTATTGATTGAGCGTGCCGATACCGCCACGGGGGTGTGGGAAGGCACAAGCGACAATTATGTGAAGGTGCGTTTAAGCGTGCCAGACTCCGACACCGACGAGGGTTTGAAAAAGTTAGCGACAAATCAACTGGTTTACGCTAGAATAGAATCAGTGTCTCAGTTGGAAGCGAGCAAAACGCTGGGAACACCCACCCAAGCCCTTCTGATGGCTCACCCCCTCATCACTGATCGTGTTTAAATAAATGTTGTTATGGCGATCGCACTGTGGCATCCTTTAGCCTCCCTCGACTGTATCAAACCTTTTTCCGCCTATGCTTGCTTATCGAATTTGTAATGGATACCCCCGCTTATTATGACTCCATCAACCACCACAACAACCAGCACAACAGGTTATACTTGGTACGAAACCCTGCCCGACCACTACTATATCACCACGGCGATTGATTACGTCAACGCCGCCCCGCATCTCGGCCACGCCTACGAGAAAATGGCCACCGATACCTTGGCACGGGTGTACCGCCTGCTGGGTGTTCCCACCTTCTTTTTAACAGGAACAGATGAACACGGCATCAAGGTAGAAAAAAACGCTCGGGCCCACGGCATGGATCCCAAAGCCTTTACCGATAAGTTGAGCCAAGAGTTTATTAACACGTGGCAACATTGCAGTATTGATTATGACCGCTTTGTACGTACCACCGATGCCGATCATCTAACCGTGGTGCATCACCTATGGAACACCCTACTGGCCAAGGGCGATATTTACAAAGCGAGTTACAAAGCTCGTTACTGTAGCGGTTGCGAAGCCTTTTTAACCGAACGGGATTTAACCGAAGACGGCCTCTGCCACATTCACCAAGTCGCCCCTGAATGGGTGGAAGAAGAAAACTATTTCTTTAAATTGAGTGCGTATAAAGAGGCGATTCTAGCCCATATTGAAGCCAACCCAGCGTTTATTCAGCCCGCCTTCCGCAGGCAAGAACTGCTGAATATGTTAGAGGATTTGCAGGATATTAGCGTGTCTCGCTCAAAGGCTTCCGTCACTTGGGGCTTGCCTGTCCCTAACGATGATAGCCAAGTGATTTATGTGTGGATTGATGCGTTAAGCAACTACCTGACGGGCATTGGTTATCAGACAGAAACCGACACCTATAACCGCTATTGGCACAACAATGCTGGCAAACCCAACGCCGTGCATATTATTGGTAAAGATATTCTACGCTTTCACGCTTTGTACTGGCCGGCCATGTTGCTGGGGGCGGGCGTGCCGTTGCCTAAAACCATTTTTGCCCACGGCTTTATTACCCTCAACGAGGCTAAAATCTCAAAATCGCTAGGCAATGTTATTTCTCCAGTGGATGTGACGGATCATTTTCTGCTACCCAACACCGATAGCATTCGTTACTACCTATTGACGCAAACACCCTTTGGCAACGATGGTAACTTCTCCATGGATGAGTTTAAGCTCAAGGTCAATGCCGATTTAGCCAACAACTTGGGCAACCTACTCAACCGAACTTTGAGTATGTTGAAAAAGTACTTTGGCGGTGTGGTGCCTGCCTTTGATGTACACGCCCCTGTGGTAGGCGAGTTGAGTGAAACCGTAACGCTGGCGAATCAAACCATAGAAGCCTACCGTAGCTACAATTTTAGCTTGGCTGCCGAAACCTTGCTCAAGCGAGTGGATCAGGCCAACCGATTGATTAACGATCAAGAGCCATGGACACTCTATAAAGAAGAACGCTTGACGGAACTCGCCAACCTGATTGGCAATGTGCTGGAAAGTCTTCGGATTGTGGCGGTGTTGTTTGAACCCCTGCTACCCAACTTAAGCCAAGCAATTTTAGCTCAATTGGGGCTAGGCTCGGCAGATGAATCGACGCTTTCACTGGAGCAACGCTTGGCTTCCACGCTGGCTGAAGGTGTGGTGACACAACCCTCGGGGCCGTTGTTGCCCCGCTTAGATAGCGAACTGGTAGGAGCCGATGCCAAACGTGCCTAAGCCTGTTGATTCTTCTTCTTCCACGGTCAGGCTCCCTTTCTGGCAACGCCTGTTGAAAGACTACGCCTTTGGCGCCGCACTCGGTTTGACGTTGGGCTTATTGCTGGCATGGGGCGTGTTGAATTTTCAGCCTGGGCTTCGGCCTGCGTGGCTACAACAAACCCTAAGCCACACGCTGGGCGAAACCTACGAATCGCAAGCCTTGGTAGAACAAGTATGGCAATTGATTGAACACGATTACCACTGGCCACTCCTTCAGCCCCATACCACCGAGCATCATACGCAGTGGCAACACTGGCGAAAACATTACGATGGCCACATTAAAACCAAGGCCGATGCCTACCACGCCATTGAGGCCATGTTGCTAACTCTGCAAGACCCGTATACGCATTTTCTACCCCCCTTTCAATTTACCGAACAACAAATGGGGATTCAAAAACAGTTAGTCGGCATTGGGCTACAGCTGTTTATGAACGGGACGAAGGCCACCGTGCTAGAGGTGATTCCTAATTCGCCTGCACAAAAAACGCAAAAGTTTCGCCCCTTAGATGTGGTGACGCATGTGAACGGTGTTTCGGTGGAGACCCTACCCCTGCAAGAGATTGTCAAAAAAATACGGGGCGAAGCAGGAACCCAAGTGCGTTTGCGTGTTGCTCATGATCCCAAACAAGGCGAAACGACTACGTCCTCTGAAGATATTTTAGTCATTCGTCAAGCCATTGCCTTGAAAAATACCACGGTTCGCTGGTTGAATGAACCCAAGGGGCTGGCCTATCTAGGCATTAGCTCGTTCTTAGGCGAAGGGCTGAACCAAGAGGTAGAAGAACAGCTCAAACCCTTTCTGCCCAAACTGCAAGGCTTAATTATTGATTTACGGGGCAACCCTGGGGGCTTGTTGCAAAACGCCGTCGAGCTGGCCGATACCTTCTTGGAAGAGGGGCGTATCGTGAGTATTCATGCCCATCGTTCTAGCTATTCAGCAGTGTTTAATGCCCACGGCGGGCAACTTACCGCCAAGCCTGTGGTACTGTTGCTGGATGGAGGATCTGCTTCGGCCAGTGAAGTATTTGCGGCCGCCTTGCAAGCCCATCATCGTGCCAAAGTGGTGGGGCAACAAAGTTTTGGCAAGGGGCTGGTGCAACGAGTCGTCAACCTTTCCAACACGGAAGCACTCAACCTAACCATTGCCGAATATCACACGCCCAAGGGTATCAGCATTCATAAAAAAGGTGTCTCGCCCGATGTACCTGTGCCTGCTCCCCCTCGCCCTGTGGGGCTAGGCTCCCCTGAGGATGCAACCCTTCAACGTGCTATCGGCCTGATGCCTTAATTTTTTCAGATGTTCGTTTTTAAAAGGTTTTAACTTAATGACTCCTCTCTCTGCACACGCTTCTCTCTCGCTTTCTCAATTATTGGCTATCGTGGAACACACCAAACTTGCCTTTAACGTGGGCGACAACGAAACCGCCCTGATAACGCAACTCTGCCACGAGGCCATGACGCACGGCTTTGCCACGGTCTGTGTGCGTCCTGCCCATGCCGAACTGGCACGCACGATGTTGGGTAATAGCCCCGTGTTGTTAGCGGGCGTGGTGGGCTTCCCAGAGAAACCCATTTCCCGAGCCTTTCATGCCGAATACCCCGTGATTGGTGCAGTTAATAGCACTACCAAATTTCAAGAAATTGCCTCGCTACAAATGGCGGGTGCCGATGAATTGGATGTCGTCATGAACGTGGCCTTCTTCAAAACCGATGTGGAGACGGGGGGCAGCTTCACTGAAAGCGAACTGTTAGGCTTGGTAGGCTGTGCGGGCGATATGCCCATTAAATTGATTTTAGAAACCGATTTGCTCACCCACGAAGAGGTGGTGCAGGCCACGTTGTTAGCCGCTAAATGTGGTGTGGCGTGGGTGAAAACCAGTACAGGTTTTATTACCGATGGCGTAGGTGCCACCGTCGAGACCGTTGCCTTGATGCGTCGTACGCTGGATGAAGCGGGCTATACGCAGGTGGGCGTGAAAGCCTCTGGCGGTATTGCGACCCTCGCTCAAGCCGAAGCTTTGGTGCAAGCAGGGGCGAATCGTTTAGGTACCAGTCGTGCCTTGCAATGGTTGGCTTCCTCCAACAGCCCTACCGAAACTCAAGGAGTCTACTAAGCCCATGACGGCGACACAAGAAACCATTTACCTAGGTGGCGGTTGTTTTTGGGGAGTCGAACACTTGCTCAAACAAGCCCAAGGCGTGCTGGATGTGGAAAGTGGCTACATGGGTGGTATGACCGCCAACCCCACCTATCAAGAGGTGTGTAGCGGACGAAGTTTCCATGCGGAAGTGGTGCGTGTGGTGTACGATACCGCTGTCTTGCCAACCGAGGCTTTGTTATATGTGTTTTTTCATCTGCATGATGCTACTCAACTCAACCGTCAAGGTCCCGATGTAGGCACGCAATATCGCAGTTGTATTTACACCACCACCGCCGAACAACTGCAAGCTGCCCCCACGGCCTTGCATCGTGAACAACACCGCCAGCAACCAAGGTGGGTAAGCACCACGGTGGCAACTGCCCCTGTGTTTGCCCCTGCTGAAGCTTATCATCAAGATTATTTCGAGCGTCATGGGTATCACGGTGGGTGCCATGTGTGCGATGTTGAAGCCGTTTTAAACGAGTATAAAACACACTACGGGGGCGGTGGCTAGCCGTGGCGAAACCTTCCTCTGACCATTCCACCCTACCCACAACGACACCCTCTCCGATCCTCTTAAACACCAGCCCCCCCGTAGGGATTGGCCTTAAAACCACGGTGTGGATTCGCTACACTACGCAGGTGCATGATGTGCTTCAACTACAAGCCACCTTACAGACGTTGCCCCCCTGTAAAGCGGTGTGGGTCTGTAGTTCATCGGCTTCTTTACCTGAACTGACGGAGGCGGTACTCGGCCAAGCGAAGCTGCTAATTTTTCCCGAAGCCTTGCTTCAATCACCGATGCTAGAACTGTGGCAGCACTGGCAACAACAACACCCTAACTCTAACTCTAGCCTCGTGAACCCTTCTACTGCTTCTAACGCTTGGGGACTCTTTTTGGAGGCGGGGCAATGCCTGAGCCCTAGTCAGTGGTTTGAACTGGATAGCCAGTTTCAATCGCCCCCCCCACACCGTGTAGGGGCTAGCATCAGGTGGCAAACCGCTCTTGCTTCTGAAGAAATTACCCAAGGGATGCTACAGCCTTTACCGAGTTTGAATCAACGTTTAAGCTCTGTGTTAACCGCAGAGAAATTGCCGTTTCAGCGGTTGACTTCTCTGTCTCTGCAACACGAAGCCACTCCCTTTGCCTTAGAGGGTACGGGGCTGTGGGTGTTGCCTTCTTCCTTGTATCAGCTTCAGCAAGAGGCGTGGTTGCGTGATGTGTTTAGGCAAGCATCTCAAAAAATGACGGTTGCCTCTACGCTTACCTCACTCCAACCCCCAGCAGGGGCTAAACGCTGGAATCCTTTAGCCAAGACTCGTGCATGGCTCGATAGCACCTTGGCATTGTCTGCCACACCCGCAACGGAGTCTCTTTGCGACGCCTCCCTTTTAGCCTTTTGGGAGTATGTATCCCAAAAAGCAACGTTAGGTAGGAACTAAGGGCTGTTTGCAAATAAATTACTGTAACTATAGAAACCTCTGCAAAAGGGTTTTTCGAGGCTTCTAAGTTCCTCGTTTTGCATTGCCCTGCGGGCAATCTTGAGAGGCCGTTCCTCCCTCTCAAACTCTCCCTCCTTTAGTATTTATAGGGGCTTCGCCCCTATAGACCCGTTTTCTCAAAGGGGTTTACGCAACCAACGTTCAACACTTCATTGCACACCCGAATGGGCTTTTGCAGAGGTTTCTATAAGATACCGCTTATGAAACTCAACCAAAAACGTGATTTTAGTCATGTATCAATGGGGTTTATAGGGGCGAAGCCCCTATAAATAATCAAGAGTATTAACTAAATAGCCTTAGTATTGACTCTGTGAAAATGAAACGCAATCG
>JBJTUB010000355.1:0-15657 GCA_046080465.1 Vampirovibrionales bacterium
TTTATTAGTAATTCTACTGATTTTTAACAACTTAACAAGAGCTAGTCTAGGTTTGGACAACTTTTTTCAAAACAGCTTTTAGTTAATACTCTCAATAAACCTAGGGGGGAGAGTTGTAGAGAGGGAGGAACGGCCTCTCTACATTGCCCAACGGGCAATGCGAAAGGAGGAACTTAGGAATGTACGGAAAAATAGTAATTCCACTATAAATTAAAACATTTTTGATGAATTAGCAAACACGCTTTACCGAAACGACAAAGCCATAGGCATCGGTGTCATTGATAAGCCTGCTAACGTTTGTTCCACGGCTTGCTCTGTGCTAGACCCTTCCTGTTCATAATCTAAAACGCTTTGCCGTATCTTTTTCCCTAAACCATTATCCAAACTGATATCGCCGGGAACATCACTAAAACCATCATGCCCATGAATCACCTTCACCCCCGTGGGTAGGGATAGCAAGTCGTTCCGATTAGTTGCCCGCACAAAGTTTAAGCGCATCAAGGCATCCACGTTGTCTAGTGTTTCCTTAGATACAGGTTGAGCCATATTGTTGGCTTTAATAACCTCGGTGACGGTATCCTGCAGTGCTTTGTTCACTTGTGCTGTAGCATTTCTTAACTGCTGTTTATCCTGCCAGTTGCTTACCGTGATTCCTAGCTCTTTTAAGCACTTGTCTGATTCTTGGGTGAGGGCCGCATGGGTGGTTAGATGGTTGCTTTCAGGGCGATAACTCATCACATGGCACTCACGCATCAATCGCAAATACGGAACGACCAATAACTTCTCAACTTTCTCACGAGGCAACTCTTGCCAATCCAACTCAAAACTCTGAGACTGGTGGGGGCCGATTCGTGCAACGCGTGTTGAACCTCCGTTTAAGGTATGTACCAACGTGGCCAAGCCCTGCAACCCATGGTTCGAGGTATGCGGTACAAAGCCACGCTCCTGTGCAGAGTGCGGTTTGGAAAGTTCTACCAAACGCAAATAAAACGGGATATTAAACACGTCGTGGCCGTTGCGGTCACCCAAGGCATCGTGCATGCCATTGATAAACGGCACGTTGGTATCCATCTCTAAATCGGCCAGTAGCTGTTGCCAACGTGGCAAATACTTGCTTACCAAAGCGTTGATATCTTCATTCGCTTGAGTGGCTTCCATAATGTGTAACAGCTCTTTGAGTTTAGTACCCTTGGCATCGTCTTTAAACCGAATCGCCCCACTGGCAAACAGCGTGATTATCGGCTTCAATAAGTGGCCGTGTTCATCGCCCAAATGAATCTCTTTTGCTTTTTGCAACGAGGCCACCCACGCATCGTAGTTCATGCTAGGGAAGCTTATCACAGAGCCGCTGTACTGGGGCTTGGCAAGATCCACAAAAGAAGGTCGAATCTTAAAGCGTTGAAGGGTGTGTTGCAGGTGTTGATGCACCACTTCAGGAACTTTAGTAACGCTATTAATTGTCACTGTTGCTTCTGTCTCCGTTATTGGTGATGCTGATACTGGTGATGCTGATACTGGTGATGGTGATGCTGATACTGGTGATGCTGATACTGGTGATGCTGATACTGGTGATGGTGATGCTGATACTGGTGATGCTGATGCTGATACTGGTGATGCTGATACTGGTGATGCTGATACTGGTGATGGTGATGGTCTGTATCCCACTGGAGCCGATGTTTCTACGGCTGGTGTCACCGTTTTCTTAAGACCTTTTTGAACGCCAGCCTCAGTGACAGGAGCTTCATGTGAAGCCTTGTTCAACACCTTTGCAATATCTTTATGAAAAACGACGGCTCCAAGCATGATTGCCGCAGCACTTGCCATACCCGCCATCCACACCCAAGGTAAGGTTTTCGGGGATGCGTTTTGCTTGATAGGTGTTGATGGATACTGCGACTGAGGCTCAAAAGCATCGGTAGGCGTGACAGCAGATAAAGGCGTATTTGACTGCTGTTGAGTGGCGAAAGCAGGTGTTTTAATCGCCTCTGGCAAGGTAAACCTTGAGTTTGCGTTCACGGTAGAGAGAGCAGGGTGATTTAAATATGAGTTCATGAAGGGGTTCCTTTCTTTACTATGTTAAGTTGATACAATATAGTCTCTTAAAAAATTTCTTTTGCATGTCTATACGTTGTCGCTACGCCCCGTTTGTTCAGTTATGGTGTTCTGTCTACACTCCTTCACAAACGGGTCTAGGCTCCTAGTCTAGCCTATGCCTAAAAAACTTTTTAAAAAACTATATATCATTAATACTCCTATATAGCATAAAATCAAAACATCCTCAACCTGTGCGAGATATGCGAAAAATCCCCCTTGTTGTGAAACTGTGATTTACAACAAAGGGGGATTCAACAGTAAAGCGATTGTAGGAGAGCCGTGTTAAACAGAAATCACTTCTTTAATACTGGGAATGTGATGCTTCAATTGTTCTTCAATCCCCATTTTGAGGGTGTAGGTTGCCGAAGGACAAGTACCACAGGCTCCTTGCAAACGTACCATCACCACGCCTTCACTGGTGACATCCACCAGCTCCACATTGCCACCATCGGCTTGTAAATACGGGCGAACCATATCCAGCACTTCTTCAATACGTACTTTATCCATCAACGATACTTCGGCTACAGGAGCCTCGGCTACTAGGGTTTCGGGAGTCACATCACTCATCATCATCATGGGGTTCTTTTCCTTTTTTTATAAAAATGATAACTTTATTTAGCCAATACCAAACGAGGTTCCACACCCACAGGTGTTGGCAGCGTTGGGGTTAATAAACTTAAAGCCCCCATCCATCATGCTATCGCTATAATCTACCGTCGTACCTTTCAGGTAGGCAGCCGCAACAGGGTGAATGTAAAGCGTGACACTACCAAAGGTTTGAATAAAATCGCCAGGTTGTTTTTCAGTCGTGGGTTGCATATCGTACTGTAAACCTGCACAGCCACCGCCCACTACACCTAAACGAATAGCAGCCCCTTCGCCTTTTTCGGCTAAGAGTTGTTGCATTTTTTCAAGAGCGTGTTCAGTCACTTGTACAAGTTGTTGGGTGGTGGTCATCAATAAAAATCCTTTATGTATAGTTTTTTAAAAAACTATAAAAACCTCTGCAAAAGGGTTTTTCGAGGCTTCTAAGTTCCTCGTTTCGTGTCGTCTTTCAGACGACTTTGAGAGGCCGGGGCGTTCGCCCCCACAGTGAGGAGGGACAATCTCAATTCTTACGCAAGATCCTCATTGTGAAAAACCTCTCAAAGGCTCCCCCCTATAAACCCGTTTTTCAAAAGAGGTTTACGCAACCAGCTTTCAACGCTTCATTGTACGCCCGAATGGGCTTTTGCAGAGCTTTCTATAGTAAACATCATTACCTTATCAGTGTACATGAAAAACCACCCCTTCTGCAAGCAATTGCAACAAGGTTTAGTTCTTTTTTAACAATAAGGAGCCTTGCCCCTCTAAGCAAGCCATGTTTGTAGCAGGTGCTGATGCCTACCCCGCCACGTGTGTAAGGGTAGCGTTGTTTGAGGGTGACCAGCTTTCTGTAGCAACGCCTCCGCCTGCCAACCCAACAACACATGCACCCACGGCACAGGAGTCTCTCGTAGGCTCAAGCGGTTAACCAGTTGTTGATACGCCTGCCCCCCCACCTTGGGTAGCCACGTAGCCAGTAGAATGCCTGAAAGCGTCTCAGAGTCTACCGCTTGAAGTAGCTGTTCCACCAGCTCGGCTTCATCGTCATACGTCACAACCCGAAACTGTTCCGCTAAGGCCCAGCCCCACGTGTTGCCCGTGGCGGTATCCCAGCCGTAATGAGGCAATCGGCTAGGATGAGGCAAGCATACCCACCACGGTTTAGCCGTCGTTGGCAAAGCGGCTTGAGCAAGGCTGCTAAAACGAGGCACCGAGGCGAGCCAGCCTTGATTAAACGCCTGTATTTCTTCGTTAGCCAAGGTGTTTAACGTGGCGTAGGCGTGCCGAATCTCGTTAGCAGTCGGGGGCGTTACGGGTAGGGCTGGCCACTGCGGAGCCTCCTTCATCAAGCGTTGCACACTGCGTTGATGTTGTTGCCATACGGCTTGATGCTCTGGGTGTTGCCAACGTTCTGCCAAGGCCTCGATGAGGGCAACATGCACGGCTTCGGCGGTGCGATACAGTAATACATCGGCTCCTGCTAGTGTGGCAAGGGTGGCCACCCGCTCGCGTGCGTGTAGCGAGCCTGCTTCTTCCGTGGCCTGCGTTAAGGCACCCATATCTAAATCATCGGTAATAACCACCCCTTCAAAGCCCAGTTTTTCTCGTAAATACTGTTGAATGATACACGGCGATAAGCTCGCTGGCTTGGGGATATCGCCCTGAAGCACAGGGTAGTACCCATGCGATACCATCACCCAAGGCTGACTGGTATGAGATAACAAGGCCTCAAACGTGCTAGCTTCTTGCGGTGTATAGTTTAGGGTCGGCAACTGCTCATGAGAATCCACTTGCCCAAAGCCATGCCCAGGGAAATGCTTTACACACCCCCGCACCCCGTAACGAGCAAACCCTGCCAACACCTGTTGCCCACACGCACTCACCGTTTCAGGGGTGGCTCCATAGGCACGCACCCCAATCACGGGGTTTTGAACATCCAAATTGACATCCAAAGTAGGAGCAAAGTTTAACAGTATGCCTAAGGTTGCCAAGCCTAAGGCCTGCCATACGGCCTGACGTTCGGCTTGTTGCTGGGCCATGGCCCAAGGTTGCCCCAACACAGCGGGCGAACTCCCCGAGGGAAACAACGTTTGAGGCAACCGCTCGATTTGCCCACCTTCTTGATCAACGCTGACCCACAGTGGGGGCTGATCGGTGGCACGGTAAGGCTGGGCAAACCGTCGCAAAGCATCCATCTCTTGAGCCAAGGCAACAAAGCCCGCTTCGCCGTGATAGGCTTCAACATCGTGACGAAACAGAATCACGCCTCCCACCCCTTGCCGTAGCAACTGGTTTAAGGCTGATGTTGAATCACGCCACTGGGGGCAGTAGCCTACAATCAGGCGTGCTGCCACCTGCTGTTGTGCCGAGGCTGCTACTAGCGAAGAACCACCACAAGCCAACACCGCCGTTACAAGCTCGCAATGGAATCGGTAGAAAGATTGCCATTTAAAAAGGGTTCAAACCCACCATGCCACTGCTTAGAGATACGACGTACTTGGCTAGAGGGCAGGGTTTTTAACACTTCCAAGGTAAAGGTTAAATAGGGAATCGTATCATACCAACGTTGTTTATGTAAGCCCTGTTGTTGATAGTTGTTTAAAAGTTGTTTAAGTTGATCGTTGCTCAGGTTTAAGACCTGTTTTAAATGATGAAGCAACAACAGCGTTAAACGAGGTTGAGCCTCGCGAGGAGCTAAAAACAGCACGTGCAAGCCCATGGCTAAATTCGTGTACTGATCGTACCAACGGCTGGGGCGAAACTGACTAGTCGAAAGTGTAAAGGGCTGGGTAGCATAATTAGATTTAGGCAATGCTTGCACCGCATCTATTGCCGATGGTTGCTTACCCTCCACAGGGATGGCGGAGGCAGAGGTATGAAAGGGAACTTGAGGCATGCCGTATCAACGCCTTTGCTTACTATAAAAACCTACTATCCATGATTATAAAAACAAATACTAGTGTATCATAGTTCCCCACCTATTATCAAGTCACTAAATTATCAAGTCACTAAAAAAAATGGCGGTTAGGGGCTGTAAACAACAGCTTCTTTGTGCAAAACTTTAGTCTAATTTATAGAAGATTCTGCAAAAGGGTTTTTCGAGGCTTCTAAGTTCCTCGTTTCGTGTCGTCTTTCAGACGACTTTGAGAGGCCGGGGCGCTCTCCCCCACAGTGAGGAGGAACCATCTCAATTCTTACGCAAGATCCTCATTGTGAAAAACCTCTCAAACTCTCCCCCCTAGATTAGTTATAGGGGCTTCGCGCCTATAAACCCCATTGATACATGAGTCAAATCAAGTTTTTGGTTGAGTTTCATAAGCGGTATCTATAGTTACAGTAATTTATTTGCAAACAGCCCCTAACTAAAAGCTGTTTTGAAAAAAGTCGTCCACACCTAGAAGAACTCTTGTTAAGTTGTCAAAATCAGTATAACTCTGGATAAAAAGAGGGGTCTCTAGGGGCGAAGCCCCTAGAATAACTTAGGGGGGAGAGTTGTAGAGAGGGAGGAACGGCCTCTCTACGTTGCCCAAAGGGCAACTTAAGGCAGGGGACTAACACAGTTTGTAAACAACCTCTAGTTAACACTCTCGATTTAACTACAATTAAGAAAGCAATACACCCGAGCCATGTCTGTACATCCCTCTCCAACCACAACGGCGGCGACGTCGACTCAAACACTCAAAAAGCGTACGCATCACGATTTAAAGCAACGCAAACACCAGCAACGCCCTTTTACCATGCTAACCGCTTACGATTACACCACGGCTCGCATTTTAGACACCGCTGGCATTGAAGCCCTGTTGGTGGGCGACTCCTTAGCCATGACGGTGCTAGGCCACTCCAACACCCTTAGCGTTACCGTGGATGAAATGCTACACCATGTGAAAGCCGTCACTCGTGCCTGCAAGCAAGCGTGGGTCGTGGCCGATGCTCCGTTTATGAGCTATCACCTAAGCCAAGAGGCCAGTATTGCCAACCTAAGCCGATTTATTACCGAAGGGGGTGCCGATGCTATTAAGCTCGAAGGAGCCTCCCCCAACGAGCTGGCGTTAATTGAACGGCTGAGCAGCATTGGTTTACCCGTGGTAGGGCATTTAGGCCTGACCCCCCAGCATGTACTACGGTTTGGCGGATTCAAATTACAAGCCAAAACCGCCCATGAGGCCTTGACGCTGCTAGAACAAGCCATGGATTTACAAAATGCGGGGTGTGTTGCCTTGGTGGTAGAAATGGTGCCTAGTGAAGTCGCTGGCCTGTTGCAACAACGGTTAGATATTCCCGTTATTGGTATTGGGGCTGGGCCTGATTGCGATGCTCAAGTATTGGTGATTGATGATTTGCTCGGACGCTTTACCGCCTTTACGCCTAAGTTTGTGCGTCGTTATGCCACCCATGCCGAAGCTATTCAACAAGCCGTGCAGGCGTTTCAGGCAGATGTCGCAACGCAGGCCTTCCCGAACCTAGAGGCAGAAAGCTACCGCATGGCCAGCGATGAATACGCCCTCTTGTTGGATGCGTTGACACATCCCTAGAAAGGTCTTCTTCTATGCCAACACCCAATCCATTCTCTATCACCTTAACGCCTGCCCAGCGGTGCATTGTCGCCTTGGATGTGCGAGGCAAAGCCCACGCCCTCGATCTGGTGGATGCTTTACAACCCCACGGGCTACAGCATGTAAAGGTGGGCATGTCACTTTTTTACGAGGCGGGCTTACCCCTACTAGAAGCCTTGGCCGAACGGGGCTTAGATGTGTTTGTAGATTTAAAACTGCACGACATTCCCAACACCGTGGCCAGAACCGTGGATGTGCTGATACGAGGCGGTGCCACGTTTTTAAACGTTCATGCCCAAGGGGGAGAAGCCATGTTGCGTGCCGCTCAAGCCCAAGCCTTGGCCACCGCCGAAGCCTTAAACGCTCCGCCAGCCACACTTATTGCCGTCACGTTGTTAACCAGCTTTACCCCCACGGCCTTGGCTAGCGATTTACAACAACCGCTAGCTCCTACGGCCTATGTGCAACACTTGGCACAACTAACCCAAGCCTGTGGCTTGGCGGGTGTGGTCTGCTCCTCGCACGAGGCCAGCGTACTACGAGCCACCTGCGGAGAGAGCTTTTTAAAAGTCACCCCAGGGATTCGCCCTGCAAGTCACGCCATGGGCAGTGATGATCAGGCTCGTATTTTGACCCCTCGCCAAGCCTTGCAAGCAGGAGCCACGCACTTGGTGGTGGGTCGCCCCATCTATGCCGCTCCAAACCCAGAGCAGGCGTTTATAGAGCTACTCCATGAGGTGACCTTGGCATGTTCTCAACCCATCGTTTAAGAACAGTTTGGCGGTATGCCAGTGTGTTGTTGATGCTCGCCGTCGTAGGAGGGGGAGGCTTTGCCGACGCACCGCCCTTTGCCCTTGCGGATTCATTCCATTCACACGCCTTGCCTTCATCCAGCGGAACCGATTCAACCGAGGCATGGGTGCAACCCTACACCGAAGCTATCCAACCTCAAGGGCAACGCATTCGATGGAACCTAAACGATGGTATCCTACGCCTTGCCTTTGCCCCCAACGTTCCTGAAGAACATCAAGCTTGGTTGTTGGCGGGGTTAAACGACTGGATCAACGCACTCAATGCCTTACCCCCCACAACAATGCTTCCGCTAAAGGTGGAGGTGCGTGCGTGGGAAGCCCCCGCCACCTCGTCCCTACAACCTCATCTTCGAGTAGAAGCCATCGATCCCACCCACCCCAACACCCCCGACACATGGAAAACCCGTTGGGAACAAGGCAAACGCTTGTATACGGCCGCCTTAACCACCCCCACACTGGATGAACACGGCTGTTTAAAAGCCATGCACTTGATATATAACCTAACTAACGCCAGTGGCTTACCTCAAAAACCCAAGGTACTGCAACGCACACTCAACCACGAGCTAGGGCATGTGTTAGGCTTGCTAGGCCATAGCCCCAACCCCGATGATTTAATGAGCGAACAAACGTGGGTCGGCCTTGGCCAAAGCATACAAATCACGCCTAGCCCCGCCGATACGGCCACCCTTCAGTGGTTGTACCAACACCCCCCCACCTGCCAGCCATGAACTCCCCCTCCATGACGACTCCCTTGTTTGCATCACTACAACGGGCAGGGTCTTGCATCGATTCGCTGTTTATTCAACCGTTTTACTCCCTATGGGTGAGTGCCTCGTTGGTGTGGGTTGCCAGTGTGTGGGCGGGGGTCGTGGTGGGGGTTTCCTCTACTTACGGCTTGCCCTGGTGGAACCTACTACTTCTGTTACTTTTGTGGTGGGGGCTAGCCAGCCTGAGCTTACTGCGGGGCCAACAACTCCGCCGTGGATGGGTTCGCCTTGTCGTTCACGGGGCGTTGTTAATCAGTACCGCTCTAGCAGGAGGGTGTGTAGGGCATGTGTGCAGCCGTCTTCACCCTGCTCTTGCCCCACTGCAAACCCCCTTGGATGCGTCTTATCACAACACCACCTGTACCGCCGTGGGTCGGCTGTTCCCTAACGAGCAAGGCTGGAACATGAACACGGTAACCCTCTGCGATGTGCCTCACCGCATTACTCTCAAACTAAGCCTTCCCTACCAACAAACCACCCCACCCCTAGATGCAACGTGGCAGGCAGGGCAAACAGTGGTACTTAAAGGACGCATCCGCCTACCACACCCCCCCTTGTTTGCGGGCGATTTCAACGAGGCTCACTACCTTGCCAGCCAGCATCAATGGGGAACCTTGACGAGCCAACGTGTCTTGACTCTTTCACACGTCGCTACTGTCTCACCTTCTGTTCGCCTTCCAGAATTATCGTGGCTAGACTCACTCAATGCCCTGTTTTACAACACCTTAAAGCCATGGCAAACCGCCTTCTTGCACCGCCTAAACGAGGCTTACGGTAGCACCCCCGAAGCCAACTTGCTAGGCGGTATGGTGTTAGGCAACCGTACCAGCCCTTTGCCAAACGATTTAAACACGGCCTTTTTACACACGGGGCAAACCCACTTGGTAGCCGCCAGTGGCATGAACATTGCCATTATTGCAGGAGCCTTGTGGCTACTAGGCCGATGCCTTGGGCTAGCCCCCGTGTGGCAAGCACCCCTAACGGTGTTGGGGGTGCTTGCCTATTGTTGGATGACGGGGTGGCCACCTTCCATTAAGCGTGCAGGCATGGTGTGGATGCTCGCCTTGTGCCTACGGCCACTGTTGCCCAGCACCACGCCTACGCTGTGGCTGTTGTGGGGGGTAGGGCTGTTGGCCTGCCTAGACCCCGCCTGTTTACTGAGTTTAGGTTTTCAGCTGAGTGTGCTTACCACCTTTGGCTTGGTGCAGTGGCTTACGTGGTTGGAGGCTCGTTTCCCCGCTCGCTTTCCCCGCTTTAGTTGGCAGTGGGGGGGCTATGCACTGGGGCAAAGTATCGCCACGGCGGCGGTGGCTCAACTGTGGGCGACGCCGTTAATCCTCAGTGCGTTTCAATATCTACCCCTGCATAGCGTGGTATGGAACGCCGTGAGTGCCTTAGTCGTGGTTCCCCTAACCTTTGGAGGCTTTGTAACCATGGGCTGCGTGGGGTTAGAGCGGGTTGCTAGCCTGTTCGGCCTTGTGGGGGCAGGGGTGGCTCAGGGGTTGCACGCCCTTACGTTACTGCTTACCGCTCTCCTCAAGCCCTTGCTAGATGCGTTTATTGGTTGGACGTTTCTTGGTGATGCGTTGCAAACCGAATGGCCATGGCTGGGCTTTTACAGTTTGCACCCTTCATCCACGTGGTTGCTGGTAAGTTTAGGCCTGTTCACCTTGCCAACACTCCTAGCGTGCCTTGGGGGGCGATGGCCTCAACGTCAAAGCAAGCGAGCCTTTTGGCTGTATGGTTGCGGCTCTCTCTGCCTTGCCGTGGTAGTGGTTGTTGGTGTGGGGACTCTGCTTCCGCAGTGGCATCCGCTCACAAACGAAACACACACCCGCATGGGTAACGTGCAGATAGACCACATCCCCCACGCCACGAATCCCATCCGTCTGACGCTGGATCACTGGCCAAACCATCAAGCGTGCAAGCAACTGCAACAAGCCCTGTTGCGTTCAAATACATTGGCCTACACGCAAGAAGGCATCCCTTGGGAGCTTCACATTGTTGAAGGCCCTTCCCGCTGGCCACACGCATTAGAGGGCGATGCCTTTTTAGCATGGGTAGAAGCCCTACCCCCACAAAGCAAAGCGGGGCTAACACTGGTGCTTCCCCACGATACGCCTCGTCGCTGGCTTTACGCCCCTGCCTTCATCGGCGTTGGAGCTTCCACCCGTGCGAAGCCGTTCGGCTTGTGCAATGAGGCCCATTCGGGCGTGCGATGAGGGGTGTTGGGCTGGTTGCGTCAAACAGAGAGTAGATCTTGCGTTTCGGTGGCTATTCCTCGTAGGGGCGGATTGTATCCGCCCGCCCCTGCCTCGAAAATGAGCGTGCTTGGTGCCAAGGGAAAAAAACGATGCCGTTGGCTATGTTTCTAGTATAATACTAAAGACTCTTTAGTTGGTATTACATAGAATATGAGCCTAATCACCCGCCATGCCTACCTTTCTACACCTTCTACCTCTCTCCAGTACGAGACTCCACCGCTCTTGGTGGATTGCCTGCCTTGTGGTGATGCTCTTCTTGCCCCTGCCAGCCTTGGCTCGTAAAAAAGAACCCCCGAACACCTTACCAGCCTTACCGCTTGGCCAGCCTACAAACACAACCGATAACACACATAACAGCACCACCGCCCCCCAAAAAGAGACAAACGAGGTGTGGATACCCCTCCATCGTTTGGAGCCAACCCCTAGCACCCCTTCAATAGAAGCCCCCGCATCCGCTGAAGCGAACGATACCTTTACCCCCTACGATACCCTGCCCCCAGAATGGAATCAGGGTCAGCAGTTGTTGGATATCCAGTGCGATCGTTTGGATTATCAAAGCGAACACAAGGTGTATGTGGCCTTAGGGAATGTGCGTGTCGTGGGCAACGATCCGAACAGCCAAGCCTTTGCCGATAAAATGACCTTTCACCCCGAGAAAAACATCGTGATTGCCGAGGGCAACGTCCGTTTGCTAAACAGCGGGCTAGAAACTCGTGGCATTTACGCTCGTATTGATTTGACCCACAGTCAGGGCTTAATTACCACGCCCGTGACGAATCAGGGCTATATTAAAATTAAATCGAAAGAGGGGTTTGTTTCGCCCCAGTTGGTACACCTCACCCAAGGGAGCATGACGATTGATAAAAGCCAGTTGTCGCAAGGGGTGCGTTTTGGCCGTACTCGCCCCGTAGCGGGGGATGCCAGCCGTGGCAACGTCATTCAATTAGGCGTAGAGCCGATACTGAACCCCAGCCAACGTACCATGGTGTTTGAAGATGCCGATGCCGATGTAAACACAGAAGCCATAGAATTGAATAACGTGTTGGCCTACTATCAAAACTACGATGAAGCCGCCTACAAGCAAATTGACGCCGATTACAACAGTGATACAGGGCGGAATAGCGATTTGCGTTTAGAGGCCAAACGAGTGGATGTGGTGCAGTACGGCGATGGCTTCCAAAAAGCCACCGTGGTGGATCCGTGGTTAAGCCGTAACTATAAACGCTGGTTGCCTCTGCCTAACTTGGATATTGCCGTCAACAACACCACCAAGCAGTATCAATACTTGGGGCCGACCTTTGGCTTTAACCGTGAATTGGGCGGTGCCTTTTTTCAGCCAGGCTGGGATGCCAAGGTGGGTAGCTCTAGTTTGACCCTCTCGCCGTTGGTCTCGTATGGGCAAACCATTCAACGCTATAAACGCAGTATTGATGTGAGTAGCGGTGCCGAGTTTAACCTTGGGGTGTTTAGCGAATACCGTACCAAACGCTTTCATGGGTTGTTTGCCCGTAACTTTGGCAATAACTACAGTGTGGCCGAAGGGCAGTACCGCTTGTGGAAGGGCGGTTCGGCGATTTTTGGCCACAACGCCCGATTGAATACCAACCTCTTTTTACAAGAACGTCCTCGTGATGCGTATGCCCTGAACAATATTACCAGTCGAAAACTGGGCAACCTGTTTTACATGGTGGCTCAACAAAACGTGGGGATCTTTCGCGATGAGTTCTTCCCGTTTAACTCTAGCACGCAGTTGGTAACTCCGTTGGCAGGCGACCCCAACTGGCGTGGGCGAGCTCAATCGCAGATTTTGATTCAAAACCAACAACCCTTGCTGCAACTAGGTAGTTTGTTAGAGCTAGGAGCCATGGCTCGTATTACCAGCAGCTACTATTTTGATGGCAATTATCAAAGCATTATTCAGGCAGGCCCCACCGCCAACTTGTTTTTAGGCGATCGGTTTATGGCTCAGGCTTTTTACGCTACGGGCCCTGTTTCGGGTGATTCTCCCTTTGTGTTTGATAGCTTTTATCAAGGGAAAGAAACACTCCAAACCAACTACACGTTTCGTTTGAATCAGTTTTTACGCATGGGGGTTATGCAAATGTACAACCTTCGCCCCGAACTTGCGAATGCGGATAAGTTGATTCAAAACCTGTTTTACGTGACGGCTGGGCCTAAAAACCTGAAGTTCACTCTGTTTTACGATACCCTGTTTCGTACCACGCAGTTTGGCTTAAGTTACTACCCCAGCTATGCCAACACCGAGCTATTGTTTGAACAGGCCAACATCTTCCGCCCTATTCCTGGTAAAACCAAACGACAACAAGCGTTTGAAGCAGGAGAAGTTCAGCCGCCCCCCCCCGCCACTCAAGCGAATCAAACAACAAAACCAACCCACCGTGGCTGGTTTCCCCCTCGCCGATTGGTGTCTACGCCATCTGCGGGAACAACCATGAATGAGCCTCTGTTGGCGACCCCCGCTTTGGCGATGCCCCCCGCCCTGTTGAAGTAGAAGGTTTAACAATACTGATGATGGCCAAACGTCCTATCCCTACCCAACCCAACGGTGGTAAACACAAGCCCGCCACCGCTCCTCAAAAAGTAAAACAAAAACGAGTGATTGCTAGCAACCGAAAGGCGTTTCATGAATACTTTGTGGATGACCGCATTCAGGCAGGCGTTGCCCTGACGGGGACGGAGATTAAATCGGTACGAGCCAGTAAGGTGAGCTTGATTGATGCCTTTGCTCGGATAGAAAACGGCAGTGTCTATTTGTATCAGGCTAACATTAGCGTGTACGAGCAAGGCTCTTATAATAACCACGAACCCCGTCGAACCCGACAACTGCTACTGAATCGGGCAGAAATTAAGAAGCTTGAACGGAAAGTGGAGGAAAAAGGCTTCACGCTTATCCCCCTTTCGATGTATATTTTAGGGGCTTGGGCTAAAGTTGAATTGGGATTGTGTCGAGGAAAAAAACTATATGATAAACGCGATACACTCAAACAACGCCAAGCCGACCGTGAACTCCGCCGTGTAACCAAGGGGATAAACAACCGCTAAAACGTTGGCCCCCCCCCGAGAATCCTTTTCTCAAGGTGTGTGGATGAGAGTGTAGAATGAACGACGTTTCATCATCATTCAACCACACCACCTATTGCGGAAAGGATTCCTAAGCCTATGATGTCATTGTCCCGTTTAGAACAAGCCCTTGAACACGCCTCTGTGTTTGTAGCACCCAGCCAAATGGATTTATCCCCGATAGAAGACGAGATTCCCTTGAGTGTGGGCATCCAACTAGAGCGTATGGGGGCTTTTCCTCATGCGTTGTTGGATCATGCTTTTGGCCTCGTGCCTGTACCCGTGCAAACGGTTCCCTTGGTGAAGGCAGGGTGCGTTGCCAACGAAAAACGGCGTAAAAGCCAGCCCGATTGGTTCTTTGGCTCGTCTCCTTTGCATCAACTCGAATTATTGGGTTCCATGAGCGAAGGCTTTTACCGCAACCAACTACCCGATGTACTGTTTTTATGGGGAAGCCACCCTGAAGCCGTGCAAACGTGGATAAACGATATGGAGCTGTACCTTAAAAAACTATTGAACATGGGCTTTTTATTGCCGACGTTTCAGTTTTCGCTTTCGGGGCAAAACCCTGTGGATAGCCTGATGCCTGCCACGGTTATTGTGGGTGGGGGCTTTATTAGCAAACGGATTCATCAGCAATGGATAAAAATGTTGCAAGACTTAAACCTAAGCTATTTTGATTTAGATCAGCAAGAAGCCTATTTGCAAACTAAGATTTTACGTGGCGTATGGATGAATCGGCATGAATCGTTTGCGAGTGCCTTGTCGCTGTCTGCATCCCTACGGTGCGGGGTAGATGATATACAGGCAGTGGGGTCGTCCAGTATCAGCACCAAGCCCCAGTTGCAACGCTTGAAGGTGGCGGGTGGGTTAGCCAACACGCAACGCCAAGTGCAGCAAGCCCTCAGTAAGCATGGATGTTTGGTTTCGATTGAAACAGATGGCCTTTACCCCATGGAACGTTTGGAGCTAGAGGCTTTTCACGATGTGTGCCAACGCTATTTTATTCCTTGGGTGGTGGGGCAGGATAAAGCAACCGAAGCCCACTATCGCCGAGCGGTACAACAAGCGTGCCAAGTGATAGGCTTGCGTAAAGGGTTGTTTGATGAGTTGGAAGGAAGCTCGTTACTGGGCTATGGTAGTCTTCAGCGTCAGCAAAGCCTTGAGCTAAAAGAAGAACAGCGTCAAGCCCTGATACACGAATGGCATAGTACCTTGGTGGGGTGTGCTACGTGGTTAGAGCTACAAGAGCTACCCCAAGCCGAGGTGTTTGAAGCGTTGAGCTTAGGACTTTCAACGTTTTGAGATAGTCGAAACGTCTTAGCTTGTTGCTGAGTTGCCCTCTGGGCAACGTAGAGAGGCCGTTCCTCCCTCTCTACAACTCTCCCCCCTAGGTTTATTAACGGGGGCTAACGCCCCCGTTGCCCCCCATTTTGGAAGGTCTCGGGGAGCTAGCACTTTAAAAATGTACGGAAAAATAAAGAGGCAGATTTAACTATAG
>JBJTUB010000356.1:0-1828 GCA_046080465.1 Vampirovibrionales bacterium
TAGCTGGCGGGTGCCAAGCGGGGACTCTTGCACGAGAGTCCCCCTTGGCGATCCCCCTGCGTGCAAGGGGCTTTGCCCCTTGACCCCACTTTGGCCTTCAGAGCTACGCAATTCAGGCCAAAGAAATCACACCCCTATGAATCAAACACACGCCAATTCAAACTCTTTCATGCTTTTGCCCTGAAACAAAGTTGGATTAGGTTGACAGGGGCGTATGTTCGGGGTAAAGTACTATCAAATATCAGGCGTTGTTTGTTGCAAGGCCGTTTATAATGCCCCCATCGTCTAGAGGCCTAGGACACCTCCCTTTCACGGAGAAAACAGGGATTCGAATTCCCTTGGGGGTATTTTTTGTTTTTAGCTGTATTCAAGACTCTCACTGGCTTTTCGGGTTTGATAGAACGCTCATCGTTTTCTTTTAGTGTAATTTCTGTGTAATTCGTTTCTAATCTATCCAACGCATTGAGTACGTGATCATTATGCTGGTGGGTGTACCGCATCACCATTTGCATGGTTTTATGCCCTGAAATTGCCTGAACGGTGGGAATATCTATCCCAACCATCACCAAGTTTGAAATAGCCGTGTGCCTTAATACGTGGGGCGTTACCCGCTTAGGATCCAAGCCAGCTTGCTCTACAACACGCCGAAAGGGTTCTTCAATGCAAGTGGTATACCCTGTTTTAGATGGCGTTTTACCCACCGAAGGAAACAACCAGCCTTCGGTAAGCTGATTCTCTTGAATGTACTGCTGTAGTAAATCGGCTACTCGTTGTGTAATGGGTTGAACCCTTGCCCCTGTTTTTGTTTTTGGCAAGAAAAACTTCCGCTCTTTGAGAAATAAATGCTCTAGCCGTAACGATAAAATCTCACTGCGTCGCATCCCTGTATCGAGGCCAATCACGATAAACAAATAAATATGCGGGTGGTGATCCTCAAACGCTGCCTGTAGAAGCCGTTTGGCTTCATCGGTGTTTAAATGCTCAATCCGTCCGTTATCCAAGGGAATGAGCTTTATTTTACAAGGCTTCTGTTTAATCCATCCCCACTCTTCCGCCATTGTTAGCAGATGATTCAAGGTGCTTAACTCTCGGTTAATCGTGGCGGGTTGAGCTTGTTGTTCTTTGCGGTGCTTTTTATAACGTTCAATATCAAATGAATTGAGTTGAGTCAGGGGTGTTTTTCCAAAAAACGATTGTAGATGCAAGCGAAAGTGCATTTCTTTTTTTTGAAGGTTCTTACCATCAAAATCACGTAAACGTTGTAAATAGGCTTTGCTGGCTTCGGCAATCGATTGTTCAACTTTTCTACCTTTAGGGAGCCACGCCGTTCCATCCCTTACTGTACTGAGTAACGTTTGCACGGCTGCCTTCGCTAGGGTTAACGTCATTCCCTCGGATTCCTTGCCGATAACACGGTGAACTCGTTGACGGTTGACCATTTTATTCATTTCATACAGTCCATCGCCGTTGGATAGGCGTTTAAAGGTTAATCCCTTTTCAGTAATACTTTCACCCGCCTTGAGTGATTTAATATCTCGGGAACACAGTGTCTTTTTGATAGCATCGGTCATGGTTGGATTTCTTTCTAGGGTGAATGATAAACTAAAATAGTGTTTGACAAAATAAGATAGTTTATGTACTCTATATCGTAAACACGGAATAAAGACAAGGAGATTTAAAAAATGAATCAGTGTACACTCGGCTCCTATATTCGAGAGCATCGCCTGCAAAAGAAAGTAACATTACGAAAGTTTGCAGATCTTGTGGGTATTTCGCCAACCATGCTGAGTCGGATTGAACTAGACGAACATGCTGCTAGAGTAGGCGA
>JBJTUB010000357.1:0-2043 GCA_046080465.1 Vampirovibrionales bacterium
GCCCCTAGATACCCCTGTTTTTATTAGTGATTCTACTGATGTTTAACAACTTAATAAGAGTTAGTTTAGGTTTAGACGACTTTTTTCAAAACAGCTTTTAGTTAATACTCTCAGTTATTCTAGGGGCTACGCCCCTAGATACCCCCCAACAAAACAACGAGTTCTTACGCTATTTAAAGTGACATTTGGTATAAGAAACCGTTTCTTTCTCTCCATTTGCCTGAAGGGCAATACAAAACGAGAAGCCTAGGTGTCTCGAAAAACTCTATTATAGAGGTTTTTATAGGTTATCGTCATTGCGAGCGAAGCGTGGCAATCTCCTTGGCTTTTACCCCCTCTCCCTAAGGGAGAAGGAACATTTTTTCTGTACATGCTCCCCCCCTTTTTAAGAATCTCCTTTACATACAAACAAGCACATACCTAATGCCTCACCTCACCCCCCCCACCGTTGATTCAATAAAAATGCCTCCCTCCATCCCCTCCAGTGACAACGCCCACTGGATTCATCGAGATGCCAAGGTATTGGCACCTTGCAACGATCGCACCCCACCGATTGCTCTCACCCACGGTCATGGGTCGACTCTGTGGGATGCCGACGGCCGAGCTTATTTAGATATGCACGCCAGCCTAGCCGTCATGGCTGTGGGGCATACCCACCCCGCCGTGGTGGAGGCCATTAGCACCCAAGCCCAACGATTGACTCATTGCTCTAGCACCGATTTTACCCACCCCACCCAAGTAGAACTCGCCGAACGCTTGACTGCACTCGTACCGTGGATGAACCAGCCCCAAGTGTGCTTTACCCTCGGCGGAGCTGATAGTGTGGAGGCAGGCTTAAAGCTCGCACGTTTGGCCACAGGACGTTCGGCTATTGTGTGTTTTAGCGGAGGCTTTCATGGCCGAAGTGCAGCGGCCTTGAGTGTCACCAGCTCCAAGCTCCACTACAAGCACGGAGCAGGGGGGGGGCTGTCTCAGGTGTACACGGCACCCTATCCGTATCCACCTGCTGAAGAAGCTCACACCGCTAGCCAAGCTCGGTTGGAGCAACTGGCTCACGAGGCCTTATATTACCTAGAAACACAAGTATTTCAACATCACGTTGCCCCTAACGATATTGCTGCCTTTATCATTGAACCCATTCAAGGCGAAGGGGGCTATCGGCAAGCCCATCCGTGTTTTTATACGGGCTTGCAAGCCTTGGCTCGGCGTTATGGTATTTTGTTCATGGTGGATGAGGTGCAAACAGGGCTTGGCCGAACGGGGCAGTGGTGGGCAAGCCACGGCGGGCTTGGCCTTGAACCCGATATGGTGCTGTGTGCCAAGGGTTTGGCCAGTGGCTTACCCTTGGGGGCGGTGTTGGCTTCCAAAGCACTATTCAAGCATTTTTACCCCATGGCACATGCTAGTACCTTTACCGCCAACCCGATGGCCTGTGCCGCTGCGTTGGCCACCCTAACCATCATTGAACAAGACCATCTACTTACCAACGCCCGCACCCAAGGCGAACGCTTGTACCAAGGGCTACAGAGCCTGCCCAGCGTGCATCCAGAAACCGTGCAAGTGGTACGTGGGGGCTGGGGCTTGATGGCTGCCGTGGAATACCACCTCCCCCACGCCCGAGATACCGTCTTGCATCGCCTTGCCCATGAAGAAAGGATTTTGACGGTGGGGTGTGGGCGTAAAAGCCTTCGCTTGTGTCCGCCGTTAAACATTCAACCCCACGAGATTGATCGCACTCTTGAAGCCTTGCATCGGGTCAGTATCCACATCCACCCCGCCTAAAAAATTCGCCGTTGTGAATTAAGTTTCACAACAGCGAAGAAGTATAGTTAAAACCTTATTTTTCCGTATGTTTTTAAAATGCTAGCTCACCGAAGCCTTCGCAAATGGGGGGAACGGGGGCGTTAGCCCATAGGTGCTAAGATAAAAGCTTGGAAGGGAGAGTTTGTCGGGGGCGTTGCTCTCGGCAAATAGGTGAAACCCAATGGCCTTCTTCAAATTGTATAATACTACAGTCACACACCGCTTGCCTTAACACTTCGA
>JBJTUB010000358.1:0-10074 GCA_046080465.1 Vampirovibrionales bacterium
CCATGCCTCCATGCCTCCATGCCTCCATGCCTCCATGCCTCCATGCCTCCATGCCTCCATGCCTCCATGCCTCCATGCCTCCATGCCTCCATGCCTCCATGCCTCCATGCCTCCAGTGTAGCACAAACACGACGGGGCTTCACCCTGAGTGAACTTTTGATTAGCTTGGCCGTGCTGGGGCTCATTAGTGCCTTAACCCTACCTAGCATTTTTAACAGTGTTAGCCAAAGCCAACACAAAGCCAAGATGAAAGAAACCATTCAAGTACTGCAAGACGTAATGTATACTGGTTATATGAATGGTGAAATTTAGCCTCTGCTCGTTCCGTGTGGCGTATATTGAGGATTTCGTGTATGCTTATAACCGTACCCGATTAAAATGTATCGGTTACAAAGCCCCTCTTGAACATCTTTGCAATCATGCGAAACAATACACCTAAGGGAGAGGGCTGGGGTGAAGGATTTCACCAGCTTAGGTGTCGTCTGTGTTTCCCTTATACTAACTTATTTCCTTAAACTCGAAAAACTCTTGTACAAAATAGTTTACACTAGCACCAAGACACTCACTAACGCCTCAATCGCCTCTTCTGTGCCAATAGGGGCAAGGTGTTCGCCTGTTTTGGCTTTGAAATTGACTCGATCCACGGGGAGTCCTAGTAAGTCGGCCACTCGCTTGCAAATTGCTATACGGCAGGGAGCTAGCTTGGGGCGTTGGGCGTGCACCACCATATCCACGTTAATAACCTGAAACGCTGGGTACTGCTGGCGGATGTGTGCCAAGGCACGGGTGAGCAATTCGGCACTGTCGGCCTGCTTCCACTGAACCTCGTTAGGGGGGAACAGCAAGCCAATATCGCCCAAAGCCGTGGCTCCTAGCAGAGCATCTATTAAAGCGTGCAACAACACATCACCATCGCTATGAGCCACACAGCCCTTGCTATGCGGAATGGCCACGCCCCCAATCACCAAAGGCAAGCCCTCGGCTAGGCGATGCAAATCTGTCCCTAAGCCTGTACGCAACCGTGTGAGTGTTTGTAATTGTTCCGTCATTAGGGAATCGTGCCTCTAACTAGGCCAAAGAAGGCATCGCTTCGGGGGCTTCTACTTCCGCTTCGTAGCGTTCAATAATCAACGACAAAGGCAAGCCAATCACATGGGTTGCCAAGGCTTCGGCGGCTCCTTCATCTTGAATACTAGGGGCGACCACGTTGGCTTGAGCCTGTACAAAGGCTGGCCCTTGACTCATGGCAATACCCAAGCCCCCCGCTTGTTTAGCACCAACAATCATGCTTAAATCGTTCTCTTCATCACCCAGACAAACAATCTGATTCAAGGGTATCGATAGGTGTTCGGCCAACTGACACACCGCCCCCCACTTGCTGGTACGGGGGTGCGTGATTTCTAAAAAGTTATGACGTGATTGACACCACATCAAGCGGTCTGCCCCGTAGGTGGCTTCTAAATAGCTACGCATGGCTTGGTGATGTTCGGGGTCGTTATCAATCATCACCAATTTAGGCGGAGCATGGGTGAGATGGTCGAGTAGATTCGCTACCACGCAGGGTTCAATACTGCTGGTGGCATTGTATTCTTCTACATACACGGGGTGGTTGGGGGTATAGAGTACATCTTCAATGTACATGTTCAAGTGCAAGCCTTCCCGTTGGGCGTAGGTAATTAGTTCACGGGCAATCTCCATGGGGATGGGGTTGGCGTAATGAACGGTGTGTGGCGGTTGAGAATCCCGCACTAACGCCCCTTGGTAACAAATAACGGGCGTGTGCATGTGCAAGTGTTGGGCATAGGGTAGGGCAGAAGGGAACATCCGCCCCGTGGCAATGGCGGTTTGAATGGGCGTGTGCGTGGCCAAGTACCAAAACACGGCTCGTACGGCTTTGGAGAGGGTTAAATCTTTTTGAACCAAGGTGCCATCTAAATCGCTGACAACCAATTTATAAGGGGAACGTAAGGCGTGCATCGGGGAAACTCTTTCCTTTATGTTAAACGGTCATTTATTGTTGGTTCGAATAACTGCTGAACCTGAAGCCGAAGGGATTCCAGCGATTCTTTTTCAAGTTGCTTATCGGCTTCTTTATTTTCTAGCGGAGGTGAAACGGTGTGTGATTCTCCAAAACGAATGCAAATACGACCGAGACGAGGGTGCTTTTGTCCATACCCCCACGCCTCAAAGCCCCCTGTAATACCAAAGGGTACAATCGATGCCTGAGCTTGACGTGCCATATACATCACACCTCTATTAAATGGTAGCAACTGGCCATCTTCTGTCAATCGACCTTCGGGAAAAATACAGACCACGGCGCCACCGTGTAGCTTTTTAACGGCATGATCTAAGGCTTCTTTAGGGCGACGTGGATTGAGTGGAATCACGTTGAACCAAGGGAGTATCCAACAAATAATCGGTATTTGAAACGCAGCGGCTCCTGTAATAAAGTAAATTGGCCGACGACACGCCGTTTGCAAAATCAGCGTATCGAGCCAGCCACTATGATTACCCGCTAAAATAAGCTTGCCTGTTGTAGGTATCTGTTGGCGTCCCTGAATGCGAAGATGAAACAACACCCGAAAAACCGCTAAAACACTGTAGCGAAGAAGCAGGTGTCGAAACCGTGCATCAAACATAACAATCGCACAGGTAGAGAGAGCGAGAAACAAAGAAAGCCCTTTAAAAATAGTCAACGGGGTTGTTAAAGGGAGCAACAGCGTCATTCCCCCTGTTACCAAAAGAATCAGTAGGGTTGCTACAAACGAGCGAAGACCAAAGATTTTCCCTTGGTGAGAGTAGGGTGTAATCCGTTGCAGCATGGTATCCATCAGGCTTGTTAACAACGAGGTACACATGCCTATACTCACCAACCAACCCCATGCCAAGTGATAACTCGTGACAAAGGGAACCGTGGCTGTAGCAACAAACAGAAGAAAAAAGCCCAGCACCAACAACCAAGGCTGTCGACTCTGTTTACGGGTTAAAAACGTTAAACTGATACCGAGAACGATGCCCACCCCAAGCATGAGTTTGAGTTTACTTAGCCCAAGCATACCGACTTTGTAATAATCGGTAGCAAGAACACACATGCCGTTAAAAAACGTGCTTGTTACAACCGATAAACAGATACCAAAAGTGACGTAATAAAGGGTATGACGGTGGCACATCAAATACCGCCAAACCTCTTTTAATGCCTGAACAATGCTCTGCCGAAGGGGAGGGTCGCTTCGTCGTAGTGAATCGTGTGGCTCCCCTGTGGCCGAAACACCCTGAAGACACAACGCAGCCATGAAATACAAGCCTAAAATACTTTGTAACCACACGTGGGGGGGTAGCATTGGAAAAGTGTAACCCATAGAAGCCCCTGCTGCCAGCACGGCCAGCAAGCTACTACCGTTCATTAACGCATTGCCTGTGCTTAGTTGATGATCGGCTATCAGGGTAGGTAGTAGTTTTTGGCGGGCAGGCGTGGCGAACGAGGCGGCCAAGCCTAGCAATGCCATGATGGTAAACGTGATGCCTGTGGAGGTGGGGGTCCCTACCAGCTGAGCCATCCATAGTACAACGCAGAGCGTGGCAACCATCACACGCCCCCAGGCTGTTAGTTGCAGTAAGTGTATAGGTTTGATTGTATCGGCCACCTGCCCTGCCCACACGCTAGACATGAGAGAGGGGAGTACAAAATAAAAGTAAAGCAAACTAAGAAAGGCACCCACTTCCGAGTGTTGTTGAAGTAGTATCCCCGTAAACACTAAGGGAAGCAAGGCATCGCCTAAACTCGCTAAAAGTTGAGAGATAAAAACACGTAGAAACGCTAGATACTTCAACATAACAGAGAGACTCCACTCATTCACAAACCTTTATACTGTGGCAACGCTTACGGCAGGGCGGGAGAAAATATCTTGCAGGGCGTGAGGTGCAGGAATCTGGTGACGCAGTGCCTCAATCGCCTCGGCCATGGCAAAGGCACCTGTTAAGGTAGTCGCCATAGGGATGTTGTTTAACACGGCGGTTTTACGAATGTAGCTATCATCTTCAATGGCTTTATCATCGCTGGGGGTGTTAATCACTATCTGAATACTGCCTTGCTCCATGAGGGTTTGCACGTTGGGTTCGCCTTGGTGCTTCTTCTTCACCTCAATGGCCAGTAGGCCGTGTTGCTTTAAAAACGCCACCGTCCCTGTGGTAGAAAGAATGCTAAACCCTAGCTCGGCAAACTTGCGTGCCACGGGCAAGGCCAAGGGTTTGTCGTTATCATGCACGCTTAAAAAGATGCTCCCTTGCAAGGGTAGCACCGTTCCTCCGCCGGCTAAGGCTTTGGCGTAGGCCAAGGGGAAGGTGGTATCCAGCCCCATCACCTCGCCCGTGGAACGCATTTCTGGCCCCAACATCGGGTCGGTTTCACGAAACTTAATAAAGGGGAACACCGCCTCTTTCACGGCCACATGCCCTACAGGGTCGCTAGGCTTCAGTTCATCGAGAATCGCTTGCAACGGCTCACCCAACATCACCCGAATCGCTATCTTCATCAAGGGTTTACCCGTGGCCTTGCACACAAACGGCACGGTACGGCTCGCACGGGGGTTGACTTCAATGACATACAGTTCATTGTTCTTCACAGCGAATTGAATGTTGATGAGTCCCTTCACGCCCACGGCTTTGGCCAGTTTGGCGGTGGCGGTTTCAACTTCTTGCTTCATGGCCTCGCTGAGGCGTTGGGCTGGCCACACACAGGCCGAATCGCCCGAGTGGATGCCCGCTTGTTCAATGTGTTCTAAAATCGCCCCTAGGTAGGTGGTGTCGCCATCGGAAATCGCATCGACATCCAGCTCTTGGGCATTATCTAGGAATCTATCCAGCAGTACGGGGGAATCAGGCTCGACGCTCATCACTTCGTCAAGGTAACGTAGCAAGCCTTCCTCGCTATACACCACTCGCATGGCACGGCCACCCAACACATAGGAGGGGCGAATCATCAGCGGATAGCCTAGCCCACGAGCCACGGCCAAGGCTTCTTCGTGCGTGTGGGCAATACCACTTTCTGGGGCTTTTAGGTTGAGGTCGTTTAAAATAGCACGGAACTTTTCACGATCTTCGGCTTCATCAATGGCCTGCACACTGGTACCCAGCGGTTTAAAGTGGGGGTCGTGACGCAAGGCACGTGCCAGCTTGAGGGGGGTTTGCCCGCCCAGTTGAGCAATTACGCCCAAGGGTTGTTCTTGCCGTAGCACGTTATGCACATCCTCGGGGGTGAGGGGTTCAAAGTACAGGCGGGTGGAGATATCGTAGTCGGTGGAGACGGTCTCGGGGTTGGAGTTCACCATAATCGGCTCGTAGCCTAGTTCCTTCAAGGCCATGGCAGCGTGAACGCAACAGTAATCAAACTCGATGCCTTGGCCAATACGGTTAGGCCCCCCACCTAAAATAACGACTCGTTTATTCGGTTGGCTTGCATCAGGCGTAGGCGCCTCGTTTTCGCCTGCATCGTAGGTAGAATAAAAATAGGGGGTTTCGGCTTCAAACTCGCCTGCACAGGTATCTACCGCTTTGTACACAGGGTACACATTCAGTGTGTTACGGAGTTCTTGCACGGCCAAGGCGGTGGTATTAAAGGTGTCGGCCAGTTGCTCATCGCTCAAGCCCATTTGCTTGGCACGGCGTAGCGTTTGGGGCGTTAGGCTGGTTAAACGTTCTTGCCGTTGCATGTGTTGCAACTCGTTGAGTACGGCTTGAATGTTGTGCAAAAACCAGGGGTCAATTTGGGTTAGCTGTTGCACTTCTTCCACAGGGAAGCCCTGCTTTAAGGCTTGCAACAACCAATACACCCGCTCGCTACTGGCGGATTTTAGCTCGTTAATGAGGGTCTCTTTGCTGACCATGCCAAAGGCACTCTCAAACTTGGGTGGGTTGACTTCCAAGCCACGCAGGGCTTTTTGAAAGGATTCTTTAAAGGTACGGCCAATAGCCATCACCTCGCCCACACTCTTCATTTGCGGTGATAGGCGATTGCCCCCCTCGGGGAACTTATCAAAACTAAAGCGGGGGATTTTTGTTACCACATAATCAATGGCAGGTTCAAAACTAGCAGGGGTGAGCTTGGTAATATCGTTGGGGATTTCATCCAGCGTGTAGCCCACGGCCAATTTGGCGGAGATTTTAGCAATCGGCACGCCTGTGGCCTTAGAGACCAACGCCGAGGAGCGAGAGACCCGCGGGTTCATTTCAATAATCACCACACGGCCTGTTTGCGGATGAATAGCAAACTGAATGTTACACCCGCCCGCATCTACGCCCACCGCACGGATAATATCAATACTGGCATTGCGGAGAGTTTGGTATTCGGCATCCGTCAGGGTTTGGGCGGGGGCTACAGTAATGCTATCGCCTGTATGCACCCCCATGGGGTCGACGTTTTCCACCGAACAGACAATCACCACGTTATCCGCCTTATCCCGCATCACTTCGTATTCGTATTCCTTCCAGCCCAAGGCACTTTCCTCAAGTAGCACTTGGTTAATGGGGGAAAGCTGAATGCCTAGCCCTACTTTAGCCTCGAACTCTTCTTCGGTATAGACAATCGAGCCACCCGAGCCACCGAGGGTAAAGGCGGCACGCACAATCATGGGTAAACCCAGTTCGGCCTTCACTTTGCGAGCTTCTTCTAGGGTTGTCACGGTGTAGGATTTCAGCGACTCCAGCCCAATTTTCGTCATCAACTGTTTAAAGGCTTCTCTATCTTCACCGACTTGAATGGCCCGAAAGTTCGCCCCAATCAATTCTACCTTGTATTTTTTAAGCAAGCCTGCTTGGTGCAAATCAAAGGCCAAGTTGAGAGCCGTTTGTCCGCCCATGGTGGCCAGCAGGGCATCGGGGCGTTCTTTGGCGATAATTTGCTCGACCATCTCCACTGTTAGGGGTTCAATGTAAGTGCGGGTCGCTAAATCAGGATCCGTCATAATGGTGGCGGGGTTGGAGTTGACGAGGATGACCTCGTAGCCTTCTTCCATCAACGCTCGGCAGGCTTGCGAGCCTGAATAATCGAATTCGCAGGCTTGGCCAATCACAATAGGGCCGGCCCCTAAAATCATAATACGGTGAATATCGGTGCGTTTTGGCATGGGGCAGGCTCCTATCAATTAACAAAATAGAGACACTCTTTAAATAAATTGTTTTCAGTGTACTAAAAACACAGCCCGAGGCCAAGTGATCGTTTTGTGATCTAACCAAGAAACAGGTCTTTCACCCACAATAACAAACACTGTGTCATGTTGATGAAACTATTGGCAAACAGCCTCTAAAAGTGAGTGCCTTGACCAAAAGCGATGTGTATTTTTAAACCTTAGAATTAGTATTAAAACAAAACTATCAATATAAAGGTTGTCCCTGTTTTTATTACCGTATCAAACATCTAAGAAGTGTTTGTTTCCACATTCCCCAGTAACAGAAAAGAAAAGAGATCTTTATACATTATGTTAAACACAAGTAACCTCCTTTTAAACTATAGCAAAAACTTAGAGAAGCAATTATTCACACCCCAAAACAAACAGAGAGTGTTAACTAAAGGTTGTTTACAAACTGTGTTAGTCCAATGCCTTACGTTGCCCTCTGGGCAACGTAGAGAGGCCGTTCCTCCCTCTCTCCAACTCTCCCCCCTTCAGTCTTTATCGGGGCTTCTCCCCTATAGACCCGTTTTCTCACAGGGGTTTACGCAACCAACGTTCCACACTTCCTTGCACGCCCGAATGGGTTTTTGCAGAGCTTTCTATAGTTACAGTAGTTTATTTACAAACAGCTCCTATATAAGCTTCAAAGAGTCCAAAGTACGGTCGTACTAAGGACTCTTTGAAACAATTAAACAGTGTCGTGCTAAACAGCGACAGCTTCCGCTTCAGAGGCTTCGGCTTGCATGGTTTCGCCCAAGGCAAAACGCACAAAACGACACAAGGTCACGGTATCACCCGTGGCTTTGGAGAGATCTGCAATAACCTCGGCCACCGTCTTGGAGCCATCTTTTACAAAGGCTTGTAAGGAAAGAACCCGTTGAGCCAAGTTTTTCTCAACACGGCCTTTCACAATGTTACCACGAATAGCCTCGGGCTTGCTTTGGATGTCTTCTTTACCCATTTCAATACGGGTTTCTTCATCCACAGCCGCTTGAGGGATTTCATCACGGGTAGCAAAGTCAGGTGCATAGGCCGCAATTTGCATGGCTAAATCTTTAGCGAGTTGAGCCACAGCAGGGTTCGCCAAGGTAGCGGTTTGAGTCGCTCCCAGTTCAACCAACACACCAATTTTTTGGTTGGCGTGAATGTAGCTTTGCAACAAGCCGTTTTCGCCAGCTTCCAAACGAACCACACGGGTTAAAGTCATGTTTTCTTTAATGGCACCAATGGTATCCGTAAAATGAGCCTTCAAGGCTTGCCCTTGATAATCGGCAGCCAAAATAGCTTCCGTTTCGGCAGTGTTGGTGGCCAAGGCACAGGCCACAGAGCCTTGCACTAAGTGAACGAAACGCTCGTTATTAGCAGAGAAATCTGTTTCACAGTTGACTTCTACCAATACGGCCACGTTGCCTTCAACAGCACCGGCAATTTTACCTTCGCCTACAGCACGAGACGCTTTTTTCTCGGCAGTGGCAGCCCCTTTTTGACGCAAGATTTCAACGGCTTTATCCAAGTCGCCTTCGGCTTCCATCAATGCGGCACGCACTTCCATCATGCCAGCACCCGTTTTCTCACGGAGGGTTTTAATATCAGCAGTCGATACAGCCATCATCGTAGTAGGTTACTCCTCGGTTGCAGCCGCCGCAACGGCTTCTTTTTTCTCGGTCACATCACGTTGGCCAGCAATGTTGGCTTCACGCAACTTTTTGCCTTCTTCTACGGCATCGGCCAAACGCCCCACAATCAAGCGAATCGCTTTAATGGCATCGTCGTTACCAGGAATACACATATCGGCCAAGGTGGGGTCGGCATTGGTATCCAGCAAGCAAATAACAGGCACACCCGCTTTACGAGCTTCGTGAACGGCGTTCAATTCGGCTTTTTGATCGATGACAATCACGGCACCTGGTTCGCCACGCATATCACGCAAACCACCGAGCATACGAGTCATTTTAGCCAATTGACGACGCAATACCGCCGCTTCTTTTTTAGGCACGGTATCCAAGTGGCCAGAGGCTTCCATCTCTTGCAATTCACGGTATTTTTTAATACGAGTGCTAATGACGCTGGAGTTGGTGAGCGTACCACCCAACCAACGTTTGTTCACAAACAACGCACCAACGCGGTTGGCTTCTTCGGCTACAATATCAGCGGCTTGCTTTTTAGAACCCACAAACACCACCTTACGGCCAGAAGCAGAGACTTGCTTCACAAGCTCGTAGGCTTGTTCAAACAAAGGGACAGTTTTGGTTAAATCAATAATGTGGATACCGTTGCGTTTGCCCCAAATAAACACGTTCATTTTAGGGTTCCAACGCTTGGTTTGGTGGCCAAAGTGGACACCAGCTTCCATCAGTTCTTCAAGAGTAATTGCGGGCATGATTTGCCTAGCTCCTTACAATAAGACATCGTTAACAACTAAAAATACGCTTCACCACAACTGAACGATGCACAGTGCCGTGAGCCTCAAGATTCGGCGTTCGCTAGGGTGAACACAACCTTGTTCAACACAGGGATAACAGCAAAGTATAAAACTCCATGTTAAAGCATATCACCAACAAACCATTTGACAAGCGTTTGTTCAACGGCCTCCCACTTTTATCCACCTTTTTACGCAATGGCTATAGAAGACTCTGCAAAAGCCCATTCGGGCGGGTAATGGAGTGTTGAAAGCTGGGGGCGTTCGCCCTCGCAATGAAGCACCGAACGCTAGAAACGTAAAAAGCTAAAAAATGGGGTTTATAGGGGCGAAGCCCCTATAAATAAACGAGACATTTAACTAATTAGATGGTATACTTTTCTTTTGTTTAGAAAGAGAAGTGTGTGCTATATGAACTGCCCTAAATGTGGAAGTAGCGAAAAATCAAAAGCTGGATTTGTTAAAGATGTACAACGTTGGCAATGTAAA
>JBJTUB010000359.1:0-3458 GCA_046080465.1 Vampirovibrionales bacterium
TCCTCACTGTGGGGGCGAACGCCCCGGCCTCTCAACGTTGCCCAAAGGGCAACTTACCACAAAGCGGAGAGATTTCGACTATACCATAAGTGCCACTGTAGAAAGTACCCTCCCAAATGATCGATCTTAAAGCGTTGTTACAGCACTGTATCGAAGAACTCCGCACCCTTTGCCCCGATGTGGCCGATACCCCCATTGCCGAGGATACCCCCTTGGTGGGTGAAGGCTCTGTGTTGGATTCGTTGAGTTTGGTACAGTTTATTATATTAGTAGAGCAGGCACTGCGTGAAGCGACGGGTCAGGATATGGCCTTGGCCGATGAAAAAGCCTTTGCTCAGCATCGTAGCCCGTTTAAAACCTTACGCATTTTAGAATCAACCCTAAGCGAGCGTTTGGCCACGCTAACCAACAAGGAGGTCTCTTAAATGGTGGTGACTCCTGCTGATACCTTACCCGACAAACTTGTCACCCTGATTACAGGAACCCGCAAAGGCATTGGCCGTTTTTTGGCCGAACATTACTTGGCTCAAGGCCATGTGGTGTACGGTTGTAGCCGTGAAGCCTCTGATTTAGAACATCCACAGTATCACCATTTTACCCTTAATGTGGCCGATGAAGCCGCCGTAGTGGCGATGTTACGCACCGTAGCTGCTAACGAGGGAGTGTTGCATCATGTACTAAACAATGCGGGTATTGCTTCCATGAATCATACCTTGCTGACCCCCCTGCATGTGCTGGATAACATTTTTAGCACCAACGTGAAGGGAACCTTTTTGTTCTGCCGTGAGGCGGCCAAATTGATGAGTCGGCATCGCTACGGACGCATTGTCAATTTTGCGACGGTAGCCACCCCCTTACGGCTTGAAGGCGAGGCCGTGTACGCCGCCAGTAAAGCCGCCGTGGCCAGCCTAACACAGGTATTGGCCAACGAGCTGGCACCTTATCACATTACAGTGAATGCCGTTGGCCCCACCCCCATTGAAACCGACTTGATTAAGAACGTGCCTCCTGCTAAAATGGAAGCCTTATTGGCACGCCAAGGGATTCAGCGTTTTGGTACCCTTGCCGATGTTGCGAATGTGACCGATTTCTTTCTACAACCGAGTAGCAATTTTGTGACGGGGCAAGTGTTGTATCTGGGCGGTGTTGCCAATTAGCCTCATTTCTTTGTTTTGTTCGGGACACCCTACTACCCCATGCCTATGTCTGCTCCTTCTGCTACACCCTCGCCTTGGTTGGTAAAACGTTACTCCATTGACGTTCCATCCCACGCCCTGCCCTTTCACCTAGAACAGGGTGGCCGCCTAGAGGCCGTTTCCCTCGCCTACGAAACCTACGGCACGCTAAACGCCACTGCCAGCAATGCCGTCTTAGTGTGTCATGCCCTTACAGGGGATGCTCATTTGGCGGGGCAACATCACCCCAACGATAAAAAACAAGGATGGTGGCACGCCTGCGTTGGCGAAGGAAAAGCGTTTGACCCCACTCAGCACTTTATTATTTGCGTCAATGTGCTAGGGGGGTGTCAGGGCAGCACAGGGCCAGCCAGTATCAACCCCGCCACAGGCAAGCCCTACGGCATGGCGTTTCCGTTAATTACCATTGGCGATATGGTCGAGGCTCAAGCTTGGCTGTTAAAGCAGTTGGGTATTCAGCACTTACACGCCGTGGTTGGGGGAAGCATGGGAGGCATGCAGGCTTTAGAGTGGGCGTGTCGTTACCCTGAAGCAGTCAAGCATTTAGTGGTGTTGGCCAGCACCACCAAGCTTTCGGCACAGGCCTTGGCCTTTAACGCCGTCGGCCGACACGCGATTATGAATGACCCAACATGGTTGCTCGGTACCTACCCCCCCGATCAACAACCCACAGGAGGCCTCAGTACGGCTCGCATGCTGGCTCATATCACTTATTTGTCTCAGCAAGGGCTGGAAGAAAAGTTTGGTCGTAACCTGCAATCCCCTACCAGTTCAAAAGTCACTGGCATGGAAACAGGCTTTTCACCGCAGTTTGCCGTGGAATCGTACTTGGATTATCAGGGCGCCAGTTTTTTAAAACGCTTTGATGCCAACACCTATCTATACCTCACCAAGGCGTTGGATTTGTTTGATATTGCCCAACAGTGGGGGCAAGGAGACGTGCAACGAGCCGTGGAACGCATTCAAGCCAAAAGTCTGATTATTGCCTTTGAATCGGATTGGTTGTTTACCCCCGCTGAAAATAAACGCTTGGCCGATGCCCTACGCCGTGCGGGGAAGCATGTAAGCTATGCGGAACTGCCCAGCACGTGGGGGCATGATGCCTTTTTATTAGAGCATGACGCTGTTAATCGTAGTGTGGCTCCATTTTTAGCATTGGTTTAGCCCTCATCATTTACAACCCGTATCTAGCTGTAAATAACAAAGCATTTGAACTCTTATTTTTTTTAATCTATAATTAAACGACTATTTTTTGTTTAAAGGCTTCCAGCAACATATGTATGTTTTTATTACAGGCACAGATACACATATTGGTAAAACCCACGTGACGCTGTTACTTGCCGCATGCGGTTTGGCACAGGGTAAACGTGTGGCTGTTTACAAGCCTGTACAAACGGGTGTCAACGATATCAAGGAAGGCGATGCCTGCTGGATTCACCAACAACTGGAACACGCTGGCTGGAACATGGATGCCCTAACCGTGCAAACTGGGTTTTGCTATCAAGCCCCCGCCGCCCCCACCGTGGCCAGCCAAGCCGAACCCGAGGCTCCTGTCGTGCAACTGGATACGTTGATTAAAACTGTTAAAGAGTTGAAACAAGCCCATGATTGGGTGTTGATTGAAGGAGCAGGGGGAGTTTACTGCCCTGTTGCCAAGCATATTTACATTGCCGATTTAATTCGGCATTTTGACACCCCCGCCGTGGTGGTAACTCCTCCGTTTTTGGGTAGTATTAACCATACCCTATTAACGGTGGAAGGCTTGTTTAATAGGGGAGCCAAGGTAGCAGGCGTGTTAGTCAATCACCCACGTCCGCTTAGTGATGAAGAAGCTCAGAGCGTGGCCTACTGTACCTTATTCGGCCAGTTGGTTACGTACGTCAATCGCCCTATTGGGCAAGTGCCGTATGCCACAACTCAAACCTTGCTCACCCCCGACTCTGTCTTGGCGTGGTGGCAGCCCAACCAACATGTGTTTGCTGGGCTAGAAGCTTAATATAGTGGAATTACTATTTTTCCGTACATTCCTAAGTTCCTCGTTTCGCATTGCCCTACGGGCAATCTTGAGAGGCCGTTCCTCCCTCTCAAACTCTCCCCCCTAGGTTATTTGAGACATTTAACGAATTAGATGGTATACTTTTCTTTTGTTTAGAAAGAGAAGTGTGTGCTATATGAACTGCCCTAAATGTGGAAGTAGCGAAAAATCAAAAGCTGGATTTGTTAAAGATGTACAACGTTGGCAATGTAAAAACTGCCCTTGTA
>JBJTUB010000360.1:0-4748 GCA_046080465.1 Vampirovibrionales bacterium
CGTAGCGAAGCCGGGGCGTTCGCCCCCACAGCGGGGAGGGACATTCTCAATTCTTACGCAAGATCCTCATTGTGAAAAACCTCTCTACAACTCTCCTCCCTAGATTTATTAACGGGGGCTAACGCTCCCATTGCCCCAGAAAAAGAAACCAGTTCTTACGCTATTTAAAATTTTAATTGGTATTAGTTAGAAAGTGTGCTTCCACTATGTCCGTTCTTACGACTCTTGAAACGCCCGTGTGTCCTGTTGAATGGACCCCCCTGAGCGACTTAAAAGCACGGGATACCTCGCCTGTAGAATGGATTGAAGCAAAAAAGCAGGGTAAAACTCATCCTCGTGAAGAGATACTTCAATTGGTCAAGGCCGTGCTTGAAGGCCGCATGAGCGACTATCAATTAAGTGCATGGCTAATGGCCGTGTGCTTAAAAGGGCTAACCTTTGAAGAAACCACCGCCCTCACGGAAGCCTTTGTACGCAGTGGCCATGTGCTAGAATGGACGAGCCTCAATGCCCCTACCGTCGATAAACATAGCACGGGGGGCGTCGGCGATAAAACCACCTTGATTGTGTTGGCCTTGCTCGGGGTCGTGGGCATTAAAGCCCCCAAACTGAGTGGGCGAGGCTTAGGCTACACAGGGGGAACCATTGATAAAATTGAGGCGATTCCTGGGTTTCAATCAGCCTTGAGTGATGAGCAGTTTCAAGCTCAATTACGCACGGTGGGGATCGCCTTATCATCGCAAACGCCGAATCTTGCTCCTGCAGATGGAGTGTTTTATGCGTTGCGTGATGTCACGGCGACGGTGGATAATCTCTCGCTGATTTCGGCCTCGGTGGTCTCTAAAAAAATTGCCAGTGGTGCCGATGCCATTGTTTTAGATATTAAAGTGGGGGCAGGCGCCTTTATGAAGACTCTTGAAGAAGCCACCGCCTTAGCCGAACTATGTCAGCAGGTGGGGCAACAGTTTGGCCGTCGGATAGAAACCATCCTGACCAATATGGATGCTCCTTTAGGCATGGCCGTGGGGCATAGTTTGGAAATTGAAGAGGTCATTCACACGCTTAAAGGCCAAGGCGAAGCAGGCTTAACCCATGTTAGTTTGTTACTTGCAGCGGCGGGAATGGTAGCCGTGGATAAAGCTTCTACCCTACAGGAGGCCTACCAACAGTTACAAGCAACGCTACACAACGGCGAAGCTCTTAAACAGTTGGGGTTATTGATTGAAGCTCAAGGGGGGGAGGTTGCCGTGCTGGAAACGCCCCAGCAAGTGCTACCCCAAGCCAGCCGAATGATGCTGATACCCGCCCCCACCAGCGGACGCATTACTCGCATTGATGCCTTGGCGATTGCGAAGGCCACTAAAACCCTAGGGGGTGGGCGTACTTTAAAAACCGATGCCTTGGATTTAAGCGTGGGGGTGGTACTCAAGCATCAACTAGGCGATGTGGTGAACGAAGGGGCAACCTTGGCTGTGATTCATGGCAACAAACGTCATTTAGAAGAAGCTAAGCAGTGGGTCTTGCAGGCGTTTGAACTATCCCCTGAGGCAGAAGCCTTTACGCCTCCGCCCTTGGTGTTATACAGCTCCTTGGGGAGTGTTCTCCCCCACCGTGAGTAAATGATTTAACGATACCAACGTTCGGTGCCTCATTGCTGGGGCGAACGGCTTCCCTCACCCCAGCCCTCTCCCTAAGGGATAGGGAGCAGGAACGCAACATCCATTCGCCGTCTGACGCAACCCACCCAACACCCCTCATTGCACGCCCGAACGGGCCTCATTGCACGGGCGGAAGCCCAAGTGTAGGGCTTCTTCTGTCTCGTTGAGTTGTACGGCAATGTGCTTTGCTTCCGTCGTGCCTGCAAGCAGTAGCTTGGCCAGCGGATTTTCAAGCTCTTGACGCAACACACGGCGTAGGGGTCTGGCCCCGTAGATGGGGTCGTACCCACGACGAGCCAGCCATTCTTTAGCCTCGTCATCCACGGTGAGCCGTAGGCCTTGAGCCTCGTACAGACGATTGTTCAGGGTAGTGAGTTCACGCTCGACAATGGCGTGCAAGCTAAAAATACCCAAGGGTTCAAACAGTAGCACGTCATCTAGACGGTTTAAAAACTCTGGGCGGAAGAAGGTCTTTACCTCGGCCATCACCTCGGCACGAGTGCCTTCATCCAAGCAACTGCCCCCGCTAGGGGTTAAGGGCGAACGCAGGCGGGCTTCAATCAACTGCCGACTTCCTAAATTGCTCGTCATTAAAATAAGCGTGTTGGCAAAACTCACGGTTCGACCTTTGCTATCGGTTAAACGGCCATCATCCAACACTTGCAGTAGACTGTTAAACACATCGGGGTGGGCTTTTTCCACTTCATCCAACAACAACACACTGTAGGGGCGACGACGCACCAGCTCGGTGAGTTGTCCGCCTTCATCGTGGCCAATGTAGCCTGGGGGCGAACCAATTAAACGAGCCACGCTGTGTTTTTCGGCGTATTCGCTCATATCCAAGCGTAGCAAGGCGTGTTCGTCATCAAACAAACTGCCTGCCAAGGCCTTGGCAAGTTCGGTTTTACCCACCCCAGTGGGGCCTAAAAACAGAAAGCTACCAATGGGGCGGTTGGGTTCTTTTAGCCCCACTCTGGCACGGCGAACGGCTTCGGCCACAGCCTCAACGGCTTTAGGCTGCCCCACCACACGCTGGCCAAGCTGTTCTTCCAAGGCGAGAAGCTGCTGTTGCTGTTCGCTTAACAACTTACTGACGGGAATCCCCGTCCAACGGCTGACGATATCAGCCACATCATCGGCATCAATTTCTTCTTTCAGTAAATGCCCTTGTTGGCCACTGGCGTCTACCAAGGTTTGAAGCTGTTTTTCCTGCTCGGGGAGGGTGCCGTATTTGAGCTGGGCAGCGGTGCTTAAATCCACTTCACGCTCGGCCAGTTCTATCTTTTGTCGGGTGTCTTCAATGTTGGCCTTTAAGGCACGAATGGCATCAATGTTTCCTTTCTCGGTGTGCCACTGGGCTTGTAAACTTTTAACTACGGTTTGGGCATCGGCAATATCGAGTTCTACCTGTTGAAGGCGTTGTTTGCTGGTGGCATCGGTTTCGTGTTGTAGGGCAGCCTGCTCAATTTCCAGCTGACGCAACCCACGCAAGGCCGTATCTAAACTGGCGGGTAGGCTATCAATTTCCGTCCGTAATTTGGCGGCGGCTTCATCAATTAAATCGATGGCTTTATCAGGTAGAAAGCGATCTTGCACGTAGCGGTCGGCCAGTTTGGCAGCCGTCACCAAGGCGACATCTTTAATGCGGATGCCGTGGTGCAGTTCGTACTTATCTTTGAGGCCACGCAACATACTGATGGTGTCTTCCACGCTGGGCTCGTTGACAAGGACTGGCTGGAATCGACGCTCTAGGGCAGCATCTTTTTCAATGTATTTGCGATACTCATTCAGGGTGGTGGCACCAATGCAATGGAGTTCGCCTCGGGCTAACATGGGCTTGAGGAGGTTGCTCGCATCCATGCCACTACTTTCGCCCGCACTGCCTGCCCCTACCACGGTGTGCAGTTCATCAATAAACAGAACGATACGGCCATGAGCCTCGCTGACTTCTTTAAGCACGCCTTTGAGCCGTTCTTCAAATTCGCCCCGATACTTGGCACCCGCCACCAAGCTACCCATATCGAGGGAAAGCAAACGACACCCTTTCAAACTTTCGGGTACATCGCCCGCCACAATACGTTGAGCCAAGCCTTCGACAATGGCCGTTTTACCCACGCCAGGTTCGCCCATTAAAATGGGGTTGTTTTTGGTGCGTCGACTAAGGACTTGAATCACTCGGCGGACTTCTTCTTGCCTGCCTATCACAGGGTCGAGCTTGCCCTCTTTGGCCAGTTGCGTCATATCCTTGGCAAACTGGGCTAGTAAGCTTGAGTTGCCTTGCGTGTCGCCTTGAGGGTGCATTTCATACAGGGTTTTAAGTTCTTTCAAAATAGCTTCACGGTTGAGCTTGGCCTTGTTGAGCAGGTGGCTGCTGGGGCAATCAATCCCCAGCAGGGCTAGCAACACATGCTCGGGTTCAATGACACTGCTCCCTAGGCTTCCGGCTTCTTTGAGAGCTTCGGTAAACAAGAGATGAAAGCGGGGCGTGCCGTAAAACTGTTGATTGTGTTGTTGATCAAAAGCCACACGGGGGCGATGCTTCATTTCTGCCACAAGATGGCGGTAGATGCCTTCGAGTTCGGGCTTGCCTAGCAGATTCACCAACAGGGTATAGGCGTGGTTGTGCTGATGTTCTAGGATGCCGAACAGCACATGCTCGGTATCCAGTTGGTTTTGGTAAAAATGGAGCAACCATTCTTGCGTACGGCTAAGGCATTGTTGCATGGGGGTACTGAGTTGTTCGGGTTGAAGTTGGGGCATCATGATGTATCCTTTAAAACAGTTGAGAGAGACAGGGGTATAGAAATCTTTGAAAAAGCCCATTCGGGCGTACAATGAAGGGTTGAACGCTGGGGGCGTTCGCCCTCGCAATGAAACACCGAACGTTAGAGGCGTAAAAAGCTAAAAATAGGGTCTCTAGGGGCGAAGCCCCTAGAATAATTCAGGGGGGAGAGTTTGAGAGGGAGGAACGGCCTCTCAAGATTGCCCGTAGGGCAATGCGAAACGAGGGACTTAGAACCCTCGACAAACCCTTTTTCAGAGCTTTTTATAGGTCTCCGATTGTTTTGGCTTTTATTAGATACTTTACCC
>JBJTUB010000361.1:0-9787 GCA_046080465.1 Vampirovibrionales bacterium
TCAACTAAGCTCGCTTGCTTTGAAAACAGGAGGGCTTTTTCTCGGAGATCTAAACTGTAAGCCATGGTAGTTGTTCCTTTCAATAAAACAGTCACTCTGTATAGTCTACCACGATTCAAAAATATTTCAAAATACTATATATAAAGATAAAGCCTTCAACAAAAGAAACGCTGCTTTCTTCGTTGCTTTTATCTATCTGTTAAGGTGTCGCAGTGAGTAACGTTTTTAAGTCTTCTTCAGTACCCACCGTAACGCCTAGGGCGAGGGCTTTTTCTAACTTGCTTCCTGCCGATTCACCTGCAAACACAGCGGTCGTTTTTTTGCTAACACTGCCACTCACCTTGGCCCCTAGAGCCTTGAGTTGTTCGGTGGCTTCGTCTCGACTCAACTGCTCAAACGTGCCTGTTAACACATAGGTTTTTCCTGCTAGGGGAAGCAAGGCCTCGTCTCGCACGTGTTCACGCAACTGATTCCAAGCAAAGCCGTTGGCTTGCAACTGGCTCAAACAGGCTTGCAAGGCAGGTTGTTTAAGGTGAGTTACAATGGCTTGGGCCACAATCGAGCCAATCCCTTCAAGGGTGGCCAACTGCTCGGCGGTACTCTCTAACAAAGCGGTCAGGCTACCAAGTCGCTTGGCGAGCAGCCCCGCTGTTTCCAGCCCGACGTTAGGAATCGCCAAGGCATGAATCAAACGAGCCAAGGGGCGTTGTTTACTGGCTTCAATAGCGGTTAATAGATTGTGGATGGTTTTTTTCTGCATACGAGGCAGAGGAGCCAAGCTTGCCTCCGTCAGTTGATACAGATCGGCGGGGGTACGTAGCAATCCGTGCTCACTCAACAAGGCTATCTGTTTAGGGCCAAGGCCATCTATATCAAGACAGTGTTTCCCCGCCCAATGGATAATCCATCCCTGTGTTTGTGCAGGGCATCCGTAGGTATTCGGGCATTTTAACGCCACTTCGCCTTCGGCTTGCTGTAAGGGCGTATGACATTGTGGGCAGTGCGTAGGCGGAACATACAAAGGGGCTTCGGCGGCACGATGTTCTTGTAAAACGCCAATGACTTCAGGAATAATTTCGCCCGCTTTTTGTACTTGCACGATATCGCCAAGGCGAACATCCAGCCGTCGGATTTCATCAAAATTGTGTAGGTTGGCTCGTTGAACCGTGGTTCCAGCCAATACAACGGGGGCAAGTACGGCGACAGGAGTAACAGTACCTGTACGCCCTACGCTTAGTTCAATGGCTTGCAAGAGAGTAGGTTTTACTTCTGGCGGGTATTTGTAGGCCACCGCCCATACGGGTGCTTTGGTTTTGTAGCCCAAAGTGGTATAGCTTGAGCGTTGATTCAGCTTAACCACAATGCCATCCGTATCATAGTTAAGCTCTTGTTTTTTAGTGTGCCACTGGCGAATAAAGGTTTCAACCTCCTCTAAACCACGACATAGGGTCGCACTAGGGTTGGTGGGTAAACCATGAGCTTGAAGCCATGCCTGAGTCGCTTCAAGCGTGGCGGGCAACGCGTCGGCCTCGGGTGGAAGGGGGTAACCGTTGGCCGTAAAGGCGGTTGCCAAAAAGCAATACACCGTCATGGGGCGTTGTTGAATAATACTACTATCTAGCTGTTTGAGGGTACCAGCCACGGTATTGCGTGGATTTTTGAAAGGCTCTTTGCCCTCGGTCTCTAGTTGAGCATTCACGGCGTTAAACTGGGCATGCGTCATCAACACCTCGGCACGCACTTCCAGCAGGGGGGGCAATATCTCGGTTGCGTTAAGCGGAGCAATGGTTTTAGGTAAGGTGGGCAAACCCGCCAACACGGCCTCGGTAATGTTTTCGCCATGGGTGCCATCACCCCGTGTGGCTGCCCAACGCAAGGTTAAATGAGCATCCTGAGGATGGGCCTTACCATACACCAACGAGAGGGCAGAGCCATCTAGCTTCAATTCACACACAAAGGTTTCTTGCAGTGGAAGGTTCACGCTTAGGGCTGTTTTTTGAGTACGTTGCCACCATTGGTGCAACTCGCTAAACTGATGCACTTTTTCCAAGCTTTTAAGGGGTATTAAATGGGGCTGTGTTTTGGTATCGGCACCTAAATCGGTCACCGTTTGAGTAGGGCTATGAGCCACAACCCATTCGGGATGTTCGGCTTCCATGGCAAGTAAGCGTTGGTATTGAACATCGTAAAAGCTATCACTCACACTGGGGCAACCTTGGGCATAAGCCACGTCATAGGCGTGAACCGTAGCAACCAAGGCCAAATACTCCTCGTTTAGTGTCTCTGATTCAACCATCGTGGCTTACAAGGCTCCTTGCGGATCGGGAGTCCCTTGAGCATGAAACACTTTTTTAGGCCGTAAGCGTTCATTGTGCCACACGGCCACCCCTACAAAATGTGTTGCCAGTGGGGCAGGGGCATCGGGCGTAAACAACAGAACAAGTTCATTATTATGGAAGCTCTGCGGGGCGTTGGCTTCTATCACCTCAAAAGCGGTATCAGGCTGGGGCATCCCGTTGTAGACGGCTTGCAAGGCCTCGGTGTTTTTTAATCGCACACAAGGTAAATTTAAAAAGCGAAGGGGATCTTGCAAATAACTTTCAGGGTGGGGGGTGGCTTGCAGGGTTGCCAAGGGAATCGCTTCACGCTCGTGAAATAAGCCGTGTTGGGTACGACGCAAGGCCATCATCGTGCCTAGGGTTCCCAACTGCTTGGCAATATCACGCACCAAGCACCGTATATACGTGCCTCCTCCACAGTGGACATGCAGTTTAAACGTGGGCTGGGGTAAATTCATGTGAATATGGCTCGCCTGTAATTGAAACACCTCTACAGGCTTGACGGGCAATTCTTCTTCAGGAATTAAGATACCATCGTGGGCGTAGTGGTACAGTTTTTTACCTTTGTAATGCACCGCCGAATGTCTTGGCACACGTTGCTCAATAGCCCCCACTTGCGTTTGCACTGCCGTGTGAATTTGGTCGTCACTATAGGCTTCTGCTACAGGAGCTTCGGCAATAATCTCCCCCACACGGTCGAGTGTCAGTGTTTCAAAACCAAGCTGTGCCGTGGCAACATAGCGTTTATCATTAGGGAAGTATTCAATTAAACGAGTCGCACTGCCAATGCAGACAGGTAAAACGCCCTCGGCTTCAGGGTCTAGCGTGCCTAAATGCCCCACTTGCTTAATGTTAAACACACGACGCAACTGAGCCACTACATCGTGGCTAGTCATGCCACAAGGCTTATCAACAATAACAATGCCAAATAAAGGGGAAGAGTTCATGACTTTAGGCTCAGTTTTACTGAAACTTGAAAGGTAATAACTTAGATTCTCTTACACAGAACCTAGATAGTGTCGTCACGAAGCCCATAATGGGTAACTTCTGTGTCAAAACAATCCGTTTTTTCATTATGTACTTCTATGTACACGCCTCAAAAGCCGTTTGTTTTTCCTTGAGCTTCCTCCATTCTTGACTTCGTTACGACACTATCTAAGTTATTACACCATAAACAAACTTAAAAAGACAATAGATAAAACCAAAGTGTTACACTTAACTAAAAAATACAAGATCGCCCAAAAAGTACAAACTACACCAAATCAAGAGGGATAAAACTACTAAATCTGTAATAACCAATAAGACTATCAAACAGCAAACAAAAATCCAGTACAATACCCAAAAGGATTTATACTGGATTTTTGTTACATTTGTTTACAAAAAGAGTGCTACTTCTTCTCTTCACGGAAGGTAACAACCTTACCTACCATAGGATCGTATTTTTGAAGCTCCATACGATCAGGGTGTTTACGCTTGTTTTTGCGAGTGTGGTACATAAAACCAGATTCTGTCGATTTAAGACGAATAGGTTGAGCACCTTTATCTTTTTTAGCCATGGTCTCACTAGTCCTTCAGTTACGCTGCTAATACTTGTTCAAGTGTGACACCGTGACGCTTTAACGCATCCATAATGCCTACTTTGGTTGCCAACTTAATGACTCGTGCAGATACACGCAAGCGAACAAAGCGTCCTTGCGATTCAATAAAGAAACGCTTAAACTGCAAGTTTGGCTCTTGACGACGCTTGTGTTTTTTGTTGGAAAAGCTGACTTTGTTTGCTTTTTTGGGCTTAACGCCAGAAACAACGCACTGTTTGCTCATGAGTGATACGACCCTTTCAGAGGACGGAAATAAAAAAATATAACAGGCGGAAAAATACGGCATTTACCTAAAAGTGGATGGGGCGTTATTTTAAAAGCCTGCGTAAAAACTAGATTAAAGATTTACTGATCTCAATATAAACTTTTAAAAAACAGTACACCTTTTATAAACAATATAAGCAAAACATACGTACTTTGCAAGCATTTTCTACAAGGTGATGTTAGCAAACCTTCTGTAGGGCTTGCTGTTACTCTATTTGTTGGCCGTCTTTGTTTTTTTACCATGAGCTGCAAAACCAGAAAGCATGGTAATCACTACTTTGTTTGTTAAATCACTACCTGCCATTAATACATTATAAATTAAAAAACCGCAAGTCAAACGTTGTCTAAAAATCCAATACCGACTCCGCTTCGACATCACCTGACGCTCTGAAGCGGCAGTGGTTGCATTGGTTTTAATATCTTCTAAAGCCTCTTGTACGGCCATTTTTTCGTAGGGGCTAAGGTGAATTAAATCTCGCTTGGCTTTCGGGGTAATGGTAATTTCAAAAATAGTGCTAACATTGGCCATTGTTCAATGATATCCTTTTGTAGGCAAACACACAGTCAAGAGTCTTAAGGTCTCTGATAGTCACTTCGGAGCATACACCCACACACTAAAACCATTGTTACAACAAGTTAACAGAGAGGAAGGCTTCTTAAAATCGAAAAAACTTCCGTCATTGCAAGGCGTTAGGCTTGGTCCCCCCCCCCCCCGAACAGAAGCGATAAACCTAAAGAAGATTGCTTTGCTACGTTCACCATAACGCCCACTCTTTCTTCTAGCACCATGCCCCTACCGATAAAGAATCGATAGGGGCATGTGATTGAGATTCGATGAAAATTAAGCAGACGTAGAAAGACGAGGCATAGGCATAGGCATAGATTGCATTGCTATTGTACCTTGGCCTGGTAGTGGCAGGCCTGGTCCCTGCGGTAATGGCTGGCCTGGTCCCTGCTGTCTGCCACTACCGGGGAGTGGCTTGCCTTCAAATTGGAGCTGACCCGTCTTAGGATCCCGCTTGCCTTTCATCATTTGGGCAGCCTGTTTAAACTCGTTCTTAAAGGCACGCTTCTTAGATTCTAACTGATCTTTGTTTTTCTTCTGGGTATCCATCACTTCTTTATACAGTTCAATGGTGGCCTTCAGCATTTTAGTATTCGCTACAATGACTGTTTGTTTCAGCTTAATTAACTCTTGAGCTTGCTTGCGTTGAATATCCGTGGCTACTTTATTGTGGCCTTCGGCTTTCTTCGATTTTTCAGACCCTTCGGATTTTTTATCATCACTATCTTTAAAAGCCGCAATAATTTCCTGAGTCAGCTTGGCAATTTTCACCGCCGCTCCAGGACCACTCCACGGGTTAGACAGCAACGGTATTAACGCCTGAATCTGACCATACAACCCCAACGCTTTTTGGGCAAACCCCATCCCTGTGGCAATTAAAGTGTTGGAGTCGTTAGATTCTTTAACCGAAGCATCTATCTCTTTATCTGTCACCACATCAAATTGGGCTAACTGACCTTGAATAGCTTGTAAATCATTCGATTGTTGCCCAACAATGCCTTTGGCCAGAGCTTTTAATTGATCACCCGTGTTACCTTGGGTTCCCATAATTTCCATCGCCATAGGACCAAGGGCATCGGTCATGTTTTGCTTTAGCTCTTGCCCTTCTGGGTTACTGGGGTCGCTTAAGCCGAAATCAATCTGTAGCCCTTTATCTAATCCTTGAGCAGGGTTTTGCATTTGTACTTGTGCCAAGCCTTGACTAGATAATAAATCCATGCTTTGTACAAGCTGATTACTCTGCTGGCTGGCAGTAGCGGTTTGTTCTGTTTGTTCCTTTACATGTTCTTTAGCTTCTGTCCGAATCGTAGTTGCGTCCGTGAGTAAATCTAAGTTAGTTGCACGCATGTCTCCAAAGTTCGATAAGCGATCTTTAGCTTCAGCATCTTTACCTTCAGCGGGCTTCTCTTTTTGCCCACCACGAGCTTCTTTACGTTGGTTGTCTTTTGTTTGATCTAAATTGCCTTGCAACCATTTGTTAGCACCTGCATAGGGGTCAGATTTTAAGCTGGTCATCATCATAGGGATAAGTCTCTCTATTCTTAAGGGAAAATAAAAAAGTAGCGTTACAACACACAAGGGTTTTTCTTACTCTTTAATAAACACAGGGTGGGCAATTAAACTGTTAGTTTTGTTTTTATTTTGATAAACCGACCCCTATAGAAACCTCTGCAAAAGGTTTTTACCCCCTCTCCCTTAGGGAGAGGGCTGGGGTGAGGGATGTCACCAACCTAGGTATCGTCTGTGTTTCCCTCATCCTAACCTTCTCCCTAAGGGAGAAGGAACAGACCGAGCTAACCTTTTGCAGAGCTTTCAACAAGGAAAAACCTGCTTATGAACACAAAATACTCCCCTACCTCAACGGCTAACCCCCTAGACTCTTGGCTGGTGAGCCTAAAACAACGCCTACACACCCACTGGCACTACTGGAATCCGCTAAACACACTGAAGCACTTAATGCTGGAAGATAGCCAAGGGTTGAGTATGTTTGAAGCCTTGGCTCAAGCCCAACAACGCCAACTGTATACGTTTAATCACTGTTTTGAGGATGTGCCAGAAGAAACGGCGGAAGCGAGCCCCCAGCAAGGAGGCCCACACGCATGACCCTCCCCCATGCCGAAGCCCCCTGCTACACACTGTTGCTAACCCACACGGCAGAGAAATCGCAACGCAAGCTGGATAAGCCCTTACGCCTGAAGTTAAAGCAAGCCTTAGCCCTGCTCATGCACACCCCCCACACCGTTGGCGAGGCCTTAAAGCAACCGCTTACAGGGGTGTATAGTCATCATTTAACCTACCACGGCGTAGAATGGCGGATTGCTTACACCATAGACACCCTCCGCTTGGAGGTGATTGTGGTACACATTGGTAGCCACGAAAATTTTTACAAAACGCTAAAACGATGGTTGTTTGCGTAAGTGATTCTCCTACAAATAAGGGGCGTGAATAGCCAACTCTCCAAAAAATAACGTATACTTTAATGAGGATGCACTAGGAGAACACTGCCCTCATGATGATGATACGTATGAACCCCACCCAAAGCAGTATTATTTACGGTACCCCCCAAGCAGGAAACGCACATCAGTTAGGAGCGACGTGGGATGGCTACGGTACCAACTTTGCCCTGTTTAGCCAACATGCCACCGCCGTGGAACTCTGCCTGTTTGATAATCTGAAGGCTCGTAAAGAAGTCGTTCGCCTGCCCATGACCCATAAAACCAACCATGTTTGGCATTTGTATTTACCTGATATTATGCCGGGGCAACTGTACGGGTATCGGGTACACGGGGCGTATGAACCTGAATACGGCTTGCGGTTTAACGCCCGCAAGGTTATGCTGGACCCCTATGCCAAGGCCGTGGCGAAGCGTGGCCGTGTTAATGAAACCATGTTTGGCTACAAGCAACTAGGCCCCCGTCAAGATTTAGGCATCGATTTGCGAGATAACGCCCCCCACTGTCCCTTAGCCGTGGTGGTGGATGATGCCTTTACGTGGGGCAAGGATACACACCCCGCCATTGCCCCTGAAGATACCGTGGTGTACGAGGCTCATGTTAAGGGATTCACCTATTTGCATCCACTCATTCCGCCTAAGTTGCGGGGAACCTATGCAGGCTTGGCCTGCGAGCCAGTTATTCATCATTTAAAATCGCTGGGGGTAACGAGCATTGAACTACTGCCCGTGCATGTAGGGATGGATGAAGATCATCTTGCACGCAAAGGCCTGACCAACTACTGGGGCTACAGCACCTTGGGCTACTTTGCCCCCGATACTCGCTTGGCCAGCACCCCCGACCCTCTTGAGGCCGTTAAAGAGTTTAAACGAATGGTACGCACCCTGCACGAACACGGCATCGAGGTTATTTTAGATGTCGTGTACAATCACACCTGCGAGGGCAATCACCTTGGCCCCATGCTTAGTTTTAAGGGGATTGATAATTTATCCTACTATCGCACCGTGGCCGATAATCGCCGTTTTTATATGGATTTTACAGGCTGTGGTAACACGCTCGATACCACGCATCCAGCAGTTTTGCGTATGATACTGGATAGCCTGCGTTACTGGGTGACGGAAATGCACGTGGATGGCTTCCGTTTCGATTTAGCCGCTGCCTTAGGGCGAGATACCTATGATTTCAACGTGCGTTCGGCCTTTTTTCAAGCCATTCAGCAAGACCCTGTGTTACGCCGCATAAAGTTGTTTGCCGAACCGTGGGATACAGGCATTGGTGGCTATCAAGTTGGCAACTTCCCCGCCCCATGGAGCGAGTGGAACGGTAAGTTTCGTGATACGGCTCGCTCGTTTTGGAACCAACAGCAAGCCACACTCAACCAGTTAGCCACACGCTTAGCAGGCAGTAGCGATTTGTTCCAACACAACGGACGCCACCCCTACAACAGTCTCAATTTTGTAACGTGTCACGATGGTTTTAGCCTTGAAGATTTAGTCAGCTACAACCATAAACACAACGAGGCCAACGGCGAAGAAAACAGAGATGGCTCTAACGACAACCGCAGTTACAACGGAGGCATTGAAGGCCCTAGCGATGACGTGGTTGTTTTAGCCGAACGCTCTCAGCGTAAACGCAACCTGCTGGCCATGCTCTTTCTTTCTGTCGGAACACCGATGTTACTGATGGGCGATGAGTTTAGCAAAACCCAACAAGGCAATAACAACACCTATTGCCAAGATTCTGAGTTAAGCTGGCTTAACTGGCTAGAGGTTGATGACGACCCCCACAAGCAACACTTTTTAACCTTTGTGCAACACCTAACCGAACTCCGTACCAAAGAGCCTACCTTACGCAAGCGTCATTTTTTAACAGGGGCGGTGCAAAGCGAATCGGGGCATCCAGATGTGGCATGGTGGCATCCTGAAGGCCACACCATGCGGGTAGAAGATTGGCACAACCCCGAACTCAAGTGCATGGGTATGATGTTGGATAAATGCAACCAGCAACAGGCTCCGCTGTTAGGGCATCACATCATCAACACCCCCAAGGGGCATAGCCTACTCATACTTATTAACGGTAATAGCCAAACCCAGCCTTTTTACCTGCCCCATTACGGGCAAAGCACGGGGGCATGGTATTGCCTGCTAGATACGAGCGTTTCAACAGGTATTCCTAAAACCGAAGGTAGCCCCTTAGCCGCCGATACCCACTTTACCCTGCATCCGCACAGCATCGTCTTACTCAAGTGGGACAACTAAAGGCCCATTCGGGCGGGCAATGTGTGGGGTGTTGAGTTGGTTTCGTCAAGGGCGTTCGCCCCCGCGATGAGGGGTGTTGAGTTTGTTGCGTAAAACAGCGAGTCGATGTTGCGTTTCGATGGGTGTTGTAATTAAAACCCTATTTTTCAGAACCCTTCTATAAATACTAAGAGCCTATCCGAAAAAGCTAGAGGAGTCGTTCTAATAAAATAATACAGCTGGCTAGGCATAAAAATCCAAAATAAAACTCAGCTTTCTTTTCCCATCGAATGAGCAGACGGCGACAACGATTAAACCAACGATGAGTTCG